>NZ_VXKO01000070.1:0-569 GCF_008711475.1 Francisella sp. SYW-2
ATTAAACTTATGAACTTTTGTAAAATATAGATATCGTAGATATTTATATTTTTAGTAGTTATGGATTTTTTCTTTTTAGGTTTAGAAGAATCATTAGGTAATGATAATAAATTTGTAAAACTAAATAAGTTAGTTAACTTTGAAAAATTCAGGAAAACACTTAAAGGTATCTATACTCAAGATATAACGAGGCAAGGTAGACCTGCCTATGATTGTATAATGATGTTTAAACTTTTATTGTTAGGACAGTGGTATAGTCTAAGCGATAGAGAATTAGCTTCTAGTTTAAGACTAAGAATTGATTTCATGTATTTCACAGGTTTTACGCCAACATCTAACTTACCTGATTATAGTACTATTAATAAGTTCAGAAACTTATTAATAGAAAAGAAAAAGTATAAAAGGCTACTTAAAGAATTTAACAAACAGTTAGAAGCATTAGGCTTATCGATAAATAATGCCAAAGGAGCAATTATAGATGCTACCTTAGTTGAGTCTGCAGGCAGACCTAATAAACATATGGATAATCCAGTAGAAGATAGAAAAGAAGACAAAACCTCTATCCCTGA
>NZ_VXKO01000008.1:0-56595 GCF_008711475.1 Francisella sp. SYW-2
TAGACATGATTGTAAATGCTATTCAAAAAATTGGATTTTATAGCAATGATTTCTCCTTGTGTCTCAAAATATTCAATAAAACTACTAAGGAACTTAAAATATGAAAAAATTATCGTGTACAGAGAAACTTATAAATTATGAGAAATATTACCCTAAAACTAATATGAGTGTTCAAGAAATTTGTGAACTAAACTCTTGGGAAAGTTCTTCTGCTCTATTAATATTTGCTTGTATTGCCTTATCAACAGTTCCACCAAGATCAAGTCTTTCAAAAGTAGATAAAGCTTCAAAAGTTATACCTTTTTTAGATGTTACATTTTTTCTTAAAGTAGCCATATCCTCGTCACTTTTCAAGACCATCTGCGCAGCACCAAGACACGTTTGAGCAACAAGCTTCTCAGCTTGTTGTTTATCCAGCCCTCTTTTAGCAGCAGCATCGACCATATGCTCCATAAATTGAAAATAATATGCTGGACCAGAACTTGCTATAGCTGCAATAACATCAATCTCATCCTCTTTTTTAACTACAGCGACCTCTCCCATTGTCTTCATAATATTAATAACTTCTGACTTATTATCATCACTAATATTTTTATTAAAAAATATTCCAGTAGCGCCGTAGCCTAAGCTACTAGGCGTATTGGGAATAGTCCTTGCGAAAGAAATATTCTTAGCAAACATTCTCTCATAATCATTAGTTTTGATGCCTGCTGCTACCGTAACTATTGTCTGATCATCTCTAGTATGATCTCTAATATCCCTGATTAAACTAATCATACCTTGTGGCTTTACAGCTAAAATAATAATATCAGCTATAGCAATTGACTCTAGTAAAGAGTCCGAAGACAGTATCCCATATCGACTAACTAAATTTTCTCTTTTATCTTCATTTCTATCAAAAACGATAATATTCTGACCATCATAGCCATGATTAACCATTCCCGCGATCATTGCAGCGGCCATATTACCACCACCAATAAAACAAACTTTCATAAATATACTCTATATATTTTCCATTCTTTAATTTATATAACTATAACATTTCGGATAATTATTGCTAATATATACACAGACTTAAACCTTAAAAAACATTCAAAAATGAGAGAAATAGTTCTAGCATCAAGCAATAAAGGAAAGATTAGAGAGTTTACAGATATTTTTAAAAAAATAAACATTCAAATAATCCCTCAAACAGAATTCAATATTAGTGATGCTGAAGAGACAGGGCTTAGCTTTATAGAAAATGCAATCATTAAAGCAAGACACTGTTCAAGACACACTGGATTGCCTGCAATAGCAGATGATTCTGGGCTTGAAGTATTTTCATTAGCAGGCGACCCTGGTATTTACTCTGCAAGATACGCTAGCGAGCATGGCAATGATGATGCTAATATACGAAAGTTACTAACCAATCTAAAAGACAAAGATAATCGTACGGCTCGGTTTGTATGCGCCCTAGCTTATGTCAAAAATGAAAAAGATCCTACCCCTGTGCTAGAATATGGCTTCTTAGATGGCGAGATCGCACACACTTGCTTAGGTGAGCATGGTTTTGGATATGATCCAGTATTCTCTTTACCTGAATTACAAAAAACTTTAGCACAACTATCAAAAAGTGAGAAAAACAAAATAAGTCATAGAGCTATAGCGCTTGATAAAATTATTAGCAAAATATGAGGTCTTAATGTTTTTTCATCCTTGATGATATAATTTCTTATCATATATGCTAAAATAGCTTAATTAGTTTGATAATTTTTACTAAACAAGTAAGCTTTTGGGTCGAAGTGTGGAACATTTAAAAAGAATATTATACGTTTCTCTTGCTCATATATACTCTAGCCTATTCATTATATATGTACCTTTCATATATCTCAAAAAACTCAAAAGAAGCCTCAAAAATAGTAGCTATAGGCAAAGATGGGGAGAAAGATTTGCTCAAACAAAACTTCGACTAAAGAGTTCAATTTGGATTCATTCAGTATCAGTGGGCGAAACTGTTTCAGCAGAACCTCTAGTGAAAGAACTCTTAAAAAACTTTCCAAACGAAAATTTTGTTATTACTACTACAACACCTACAGGTAGTGATGTTGTTAAAAATTTGTACAGCAAATACGATAATGTATACCATATGTACATCCCATATGACACAATACCATTCATAAACAGCTTCTTTGTGAAAGTTAATCCCAAGGCTTTCTTGATAATTGAAACTGAAATTTGGCCAAATATTTTAAATAAATGTTTTGCAGAAAATGTTCCCGTAGTTATAACAAACGCAAGACTATCAAGAAGATCGATTAGAAACTACACCAAAATACCATTTGGAAAAGATTTCCTATTTAAAAACATAAGTCAAATAAACGCTCAGACTGAAAAAGATGCAAAAAGATTTTGCTCATTAGGTGTTGATAAAGAAAAAATCACAGTAACTGGCAATTTAAAATATAATCTTATCACCCCTGAAAATTTAGAAGATAAGATGCTTAGCATCAAACAAAGCATAAATAGTAGACCAGTATGGATTGCAGGTAGTACTCACCAAGGAGAAGAAGAGATAATACTTGCCGCTCATAAGGAAGTGTTAATCACTTACCCAAACTGCCTATTAATAATAGTACCAAGACACAAAGAACGTTTTCAGAAAGTAGAGAAACTCATTGCAAATGAAGGATTCTCTTACCAAAAAAGATCGTCATCTACCAACGAGATCTTTAACCATACTCAGATATATTTAGGTGATACTATGGGAGAGTTACTTCATCTATACTACATTTCTAACATCACTTTTGTAGGCGGTTCTTTGATAGACAACGGTGGACACAATCTATTAGAACCTGCAGCCCTCGCAAAACCAATTATAAGTGGCACAAGTCTCTACAACTTTAGTCAGATATCAAAAGAATTAATTCGCAATAGAGCACTAATACGAGTAAAAAACCATACAGAACTTGCTGAGAGTATAGTTAAGTTACTAGATAATAAAGAATATTCGCAACAAATGTCTCAGGGCTCTCTAAAAACATTTGAAGCTCACAGTGATGTTCTAGAAAAGCAATACAACAATATAGTGAAGTTCTTATGAGTACCACTCCTACACTAGAAAGCTTCAATATTTTTTCAGAAAAGATATTTTCTGAAATTAACTCGCCTTCCGAAAGACTCAAAGAAGCGATGAAATATAGTTTTTTCAGCGGTGGTAAAAGAATACGCGCACAATTTGTATATGCTCTAGGTGAAGCATTGGATATAAGTCTTCAGAACTGTCATAAAGTTGCATTTGCTATAGAGTGCATACATACTTACTCACTTATACATGATGATCTTCCAGCAATGGATAACGATACTTTACGAAGAGGCAAGCCCACATGTCATATACAATTTAATGAAGCAACAGCGATATTAGCTGGAGATGCATTACAGTCATTAGGTTTTGAAATTCTAAACAATATTGAAGTATCGAACATTGACAAGCTAAAGAAAATAAATATATTTTTTGCAAAATGCTGTGGTCTAGAAGGTATGGTTGGTGGCCAACAATTAGATATAGACGGCGAAAACCAAAGTCTAGAATTAAAAGATTTACAAAAACTGCATATAAACAAAACTGCAAAAATGTTTAGAGCTAGCATAATAATACCCTACATCATTTCCGAGCATAATAGTAAAGAGATAGAAATCATCTTGACAACACTTTCTGACTTAATTGGCTTATGTTTTCAAATCAAAGATGATATTTTAGATGTTACAAAATCAACAAAAGAACTTGGTAAAACTAGTGCGAAAGATATTAACGCAAATAAATCCACCTACGTATCTCTGATGGGTCTTGATAAAGCAGATGATCACTTAAGTCGTAATAAGAGTGAAATCAAAAAACTACTTACTCAATTAAATGAAAGACTACTTTCTACACAAAAGTTAGAAAAACTTATTGAACTAGTTATTCATAGAAACTATTAACTATTTTTGTTACAATTCCGTAATTATTTATTTCATAGTAAATTAAAAAAATAACAACAATGCAAATAATACAAAAAATTTATGCTTGGCTAGTACACCTATTCACTTCATTAGGTGCAGTATTTGGCATACTCGCTATCATTTTCTCCATAGAAGCTGCTAAAGCCAGTGTGATTAACCAAGTAGATCTTCACCACTATTACATTAAGCTATCAATGTTTAGCATAATTATGGCTATTTTTATTGATTCTATTGATGGTAGCTTGGCCAGATTGGTAGATATAAAAAAATTAGCCCCTCTAGACGGTGCTTTACTTGATAATATTATAGATTTCACAACATACTCTATAGTCCCATGCATTTGGATATATGTCTCAGGGATAGTCTCCCAGGAATGGTTAATTCCAGTAGTAGTAATGATAACGATTTCATCTTCATATCAGTTCTGTCAAACTAATGCCAAAACTGATGACCACTTTTTTGTTGGTTTTCCTAGCTACTGGAATGTAATAGTCATGTACATGCTATGTTTTCAATCTCCATACTGGGTTAACGAGATTGTAATAGTCATTCTTTCGATATTTTCATTTGTACCAATAAAATATATTTACCTATCAAGAACTGAGCATATAAGTACAAATAAGCTTATCAAATCATTTACTTTTATATTTACAATGCTTGCATCAATTTCCACATTCCTAGCAGTGCTAATATATCCTATAAAAACTCCAACTCCTTTTATATCAATAATACTAATTTTCTCTATTTTTTATATATTATTTAGCCTCAAACTTAATATTAAACCAGTAAAAAACTAATCTCTTTAGCGAATAGCTATCCCTTATGGTAATATATTATCTATGGTAAATATTAGTTAATCTACACATGAAAGTATTAAGCCAAGAGGAGCGTCAAAAGCTCTTTGTCGAGAATATATTTCCATACAAACATAAAATCCCTCGTAAAGTATATGAAAAGCAAAAACATCATTTGCAAATAGAATTATTAAAGTTTCAAAAATGGGTTAAAGAAAATAATAAAAAAGTTCTAATAATTTTTGAGGGACGAGATGCTGCTGGAAAAGGTGGCACAATAAAAAGAGTTATGGAACACTTAAATCCTCGTGGAGCTAAAGTAATAGCCTTAGAAAAACCCTCTGAAAGAGAAAGAAATCAATGGTATTTCCAAAGATATATCGAACATCTACCATCTGGTGGCGATATAATACTGTTTGATAGATCTTGGTATAATAGAGCTGGTGTTGAACGAGTTATGGGATTCTGTACCGAGAGAGAATATTTTTTATTTCTGGAGCAGGCTCCTCAACTTGAAAAAATGTTAGTTGATAGCGGCACCATAATCATTAAGTTTTGGTTCTCTGTAAGCCAACAAGAACAAAAAGATAGATTTGCAGCTAGAGAAAATCATCCTCTTAAACAATGGAAACTTAGCCCTATTGATAAAGCATCCTTAGATAAGTGGGATGACTATACAGAAGCTAAAGAAAGGATGTTTATATATACAGACAAGCCTTATGCGCCCTGGGTAATTGTGAAGTCTGATGATAAGAAAAGGGCAAGAATAAATGCTATTAGATATATACTAAATAGTATTGATTATGATAACAAAGATCCTGAGGTAGCAATTGCACCAGACCCTCTTATCGTAGGAACATCATCAAAAATATATAAATAACAACAAACTTAAGCAAAATTTCTATTGACTAAACACCATATTTAAAATATAATCTTGACTATAGTTTTGGGCCTATAGCTCAGTTGGTTAGAGCGCCGGACTCATAATCCGTAGGTCGTAGGTTCGAGTCCTACTGGGCCCACCAAACTATTCAATTTATCAGATATAAGTTTCCATACAAATTGAAAAAATAAAACTCATATCTACAGAAATACTTTTTGCTGTTAAGCAGACTAAACTCTATTTGATTGACTATTTTTTAGGAATCAAAAAGTACAAGAAAATAATAAAATGGAACAGGCTCTTTAAATTAAATATGCCTATCTACAATATAGCTGCCAAATAGCTTTGCTTATCTTTTTTTGTAAGTCTAACTTTATGCTCATTCATTAGTGTACCATTAAATGATTTACCTAGAGCTTCCAAAATATCAAGCATGAGCTCATAGCAGGTTTTAACATCATATCCTATATTGGCAAGCTTTCTATAGTTCATTACTGCCACTATCCCATTTACCTCACCCTCATTACTAGCCAAAAATTCTTGACCTTCATTATCAGGCAAAACACTAAAAATAACATCTTTATAGTTTATCTTTTGAAAGACTTTCTCTTCTGTAAATTTAATACCATAATACTTCAAAAATGTTGCTAAATCTTTTACCTGTATAGATTGAGTTCCTTCAAAATAGATTAATAAAAAACCATCTCTCAATAAAGGATACTCACGCTGAACATCCTCGACGCGTGCATTGCTTGGTGAACTTTTAGCTTGACTTATCAGCTCTTGACTATTTGCATGTTCAATATTTGCTAGAATATCTTTTTGTCTAACTCTCAAGCTTTTACGGAATAAATCAATTATGATTAAGACCACTAAAATTAAAACTAAAGCCAATATCAATGTCATTTATTTAGTACCTTTGGTGTTTTCATACTCATGTATTATATATTTAAAGATTATAAAAATTAAGATTTTTCTATCATTGTATCCAATACTTCTATGATCTTTTCTTCGGTGTCGACAATCATATCTTCATGAATTTTTTCAAACTCTTGAACTATATAATCATTTCTTTGCTTATCATCAAACAGTCTTTTCAATTCATAAAAAAGATTATCTGCAGTACAATCTTCTTGAATTAGTTCTTTTATTATTTCACTTTTATGCAAAATATTTGGAAAAGCCCAATAACTATGCCCACGTATAAGAATTCTACCGATAAATGCTGAAAGTTTAGACAGCTTATAACCAACTACCATAGGTAACTTACACAACATAGCCTCTAAGGTTGCTGTACCAGATGCCAATAGACTCAAATCCGAAGCTTTTAATACTTCGTGAGAGTTTGTTTCAAAAACCTCAATTTCCAAGTCTCTAATTTGTGTATCATACTCAGCAAATATTGATCTAAGTGACGGTTTAGCTAATGGCATAATAGCTTTGAATTTATATCCAGATTCTTGTAACTTTTGCAATGCTTCCAAAAATAATGGTAATAGCCTAGTTACTTCAGTAGTTCTACTACCTGGTAATACAGATAGTATTGGCAACCCTACATTTTCAAGACCAAGATGCTCTCTATACTTCGCTCTATCAATCTTGATTGGTATATTTTTAGCAAGCGGATGCCCTACATATATAGCTTCAAAATCATGTCTATTTTTGTAGTATTCCACTTCAAAAGGTAAAATTGCTAAAATCTTATCAGTAGCTTTTCTGATTTTTTTGATACGATACTCTCTCCACACCCATATTTTAGGACTAACATAGTGTATAGTCTTGATACCAGCAGACCTTAGCTTTCTTTCTACGGTTAGGTTAAAGTCAGGTGCATCTATACCAATAAATATATCAGGCTTATTATGTTTAAAGTGATTAATTATCTTTTTACGAATACCTAGTATATTAAGACCTTTTGAAATAATCTCAAAAAAACCAATTAGAGACAGAGCATCCATAGGATATAAGCTCTTAAACCCTTGACTTTCCATTTTAGGGCCACCAATGCCCTCTATTATAGCATCAGGATATTTTTTTCTCAGAGCTTCGACAAGAGTTGCACCCAGCTGATCTCCTGAGAGCTCTCCTGCTACAATACCTATTCTCATTATCTTAGTATGCCTCTACGTGAAGTACTTATCACATCAACGAATGGTTCTAGCACAGGCTCTTCATCTGCCATTTCCTTAATGACTTCAAACGCCTCTTTGATCATCAAGCCCTTTCTATACAGCACTTTATAAACTTCTTTTATTTTCTTTAAGTGCTCTGGAGTAAACCCTCTTCGTTTCAGACCTTCTGTATTTATTCCACAAGGGGTTGCACCTGCTGTTACAGCTGTTACCATTAAGTATGGTGGAACATCTTTTCCAACAAGAGCAGCATGAGCTATAAACGCATGTTTACCAACTCTGCAAAACTGATGAATACCAACATTTGAGCTCAAAATAGCAAAATCATCGACATGGACATGACCTGCAAGACCAACTCCATTTACAAGACTAATATTATTTCCAACTTTGCAATCATGACCTATATGAACATAGCACATAATAAGGTTATTATTTCCAACTGTTGTAACACCTGTCTCTTTTGATGTGCCACCATGTATAGTAACACACTCTCTAATGGTATTGTTATCCCCAATAATAACTTGAGAAAAGTCACCCTGTTTATAAGTATAATCAATAGGATCATCACCTATTGATGCATACTGGAAAATACGGTTATTCTTGCCTATTACTGTATTATCCCCAACAGTAACATGACTCTTAAGCTCTGTACCTTCACCTACAACGGCATTCTCTCCAATAACACAGAATGGTCCTATTATAGCACTTTCGGCTATTTTGGCGCTTTCATGTACTACTGCCAAACTATGTATCACAATCAATAATCCTTATATGCTGCCATTAACTCAGCTGAACAAACGACTTGCCCATCAACTTTAGCTACAGACTCCGCCGTGCAGATAATATTTTTCTGCTTAACCATACGTGACTCAATAACCAAAACATCTCCAGGAACGACTGGTCTTTTGACTCTAACCTTATCAATACCCGCCAACATAAACGTTCTTCTTCCACCACCAGCTTTAGCAACAACATGAGCAAACAGTGTCTCAGCCATCAATTCACCAAGTATAGCAGTTGCCTGAGCCATAGCTTCTACAATTAAAACACCAGGCATGACTGGAAACTCCGGGAAGTGACCATTAAAAAAATCTTCATTTATCGTTACATTTTTATGGGCCACAATAGTTCTATCTTCAATACTCCAATCAACAATCTTATCTAAAAGAGCAAAAGGATACCTATGAGGTAAAATTTTTCTAATCCCCATTACATCTATTTGTTTATTTTTTTCATCAAACTGGCTCATGAATAATCCTTACTTATTTAACTTATCTTCTAATTGTTTTACTTTTTTAATCAAACTGTCGATTTTAGATAATCTCGCTACGAATCGTCCCCATTGAATCCTTGGCTTAGCTTCAAATGCAGCATAATACATCCCAGGTTGAGTAATCGATTTGCCTATGTTAGATGCTCCGCCAATAACTGCATTGTCACATATACTTATATGACCTGTTATCGCAGATTGTCCACCTATCAAACAATTATCACCAATAGTAGTACTCCCAGCTACTGCTGTGACACCTGCCAAGGCAGTATTTCGACCAATAACTACATTATGGGCTATCTGCACCAAATTATCAATACGAGCACCTTTTTTAATAATGGTATCGTCGATAGCTCCCCTATCAACCGTAGTCCCTGAGCCAATCTCGACATCATCCTCTATTACAACTCTTCCTAACTGAGGAATCTTAGTCCAACTACCATCATCATCTCTGGCATTACCAAATCCATCACACCCAATCACTGCATTTTGGTGTATTATACAGTTAGCACCAATTTGAACATCATGAGCAATAGAAACATTACTCTTTATAAAAGTATCACTACCTATCTTAGTACCTTCATCAATAGTGGTGCATGCACCAATAAAAGTATTATCTCCAATAGTAACGTTTTCACCGACAACAGAGTTTGCTCCAATAGTAACATTTTCACCTATAACAGCACTTGAGGCTATTACAGCTTTACTATGTATTTTACCATCTGGCTTTGGTGACTTATCAAACAACTCCATAACTTTAGCCAATGCCATATATGGGTTTGATAAAACAACTGCATTTGTATTACAAAACTCTAAGGCTTCCTCTGTAATTAGCACAGCAGAAGCTTTAGTCTCTGATAGCGCCTTCAAATACTTAGGATTCGTGCAAAAAGAAATATCTCCGACACCTGCTTTCTCTAAAGTAGCTATCCTATTTATTTCAATACTCTTGTCACCCTTAACTTCACCATCTAGTTTCGAGGCCAAAAAATCTAAAGAATACATTCCAAAACTCCCCAAACAATTAAGAGTTCTTATTCATAATTTCAATTACTTGGTTTGATATATCATCAACATTATTTACATAAGCTAGCGCCTGAGTTGTCATAACAATATTATAACCCTTTTGTTTAGCAACTGTTGCTACCGCACTATCAAAAGATGCTTGGAATTTCTTAGATAACTTATCTTTTGCAGCATACTCTTTTTGCTGAAGAACTTGAGCTTTTTGAGCAAAGCTCTGTTGCTCTTGTTGAATCTGCTGCTGCTTCTTCTCCAGCTCAGCTTTTGTCATAGTAGCTGAATTTTCTTGAAGCGTTCTCATTTGTTGCATAATATCATTTTGCTCTTGCTTAAGCTTTGCTGCTTCTGGCTTTAAGTCATTTTCCATTTTCTTTACGCTAACTGATCCCAAATCAGAATCATTGAAGATCTCTACAGGGTTAACTACCGCTATCTTAGTATCTGCATATACTCCCGTCACAGCACTAGCCAAAACGCACAACGATAATACAATTTTTTTCATTTTAAGATCTCCCTTAATTTTTATTATATATTCAATAACAGATTCTAACACAATATTATAGACCTTGTTAAATCGTTTTGGTATTAGATTTCGATAAATATTTTCTAGATTAATTATTTTTTTTAGAAGTTTTGACCAAGTGAGAACTGGAAAACTTGCGTAACATCTCCAGGCTGAACATTAAATGGCTGTGCTATTGATACTGCCAAAGGCCCCATTGGCGAAGCCCATCTAAACTCAACACCCACAGAATATTTAAGGTTAGTAAATGATGGAGTAGTCTCTTGTTTTGGCTGAGGTGCTACAACCCCTTTCAGATCATAAGTAGTATAAGTATTACCTATGTCAACAAATGCACCTATTCGCATTTTTGAGCTATCTTTAATAAATGGTACTGGAAAAAGTAAATCATAGTTATTGTAGATATTAAGGTTACCACCAATTGAGTTACCTATTTGACCATTTTGTAAATTTATATCACGCGGACCTAAAGAACCTTGTAGGAAACCACGAACACTTCCCCAACCACCTCCGTAGAAGTTCTCATAAAAAGGTAAGTTATCAGTACCACCATATCCACCACCATACTGCACACCACCCCTGATAGTTAGAGCAGACATATCTGTATTTGGTATAGCTATATTATACTTACCTCCAACTTCAATCTTATAAGCTTCAATATTACTAATAACTGGTATATTGACTGAGCCATTGATATCGAATGAGCCACCATCTGTAGCGAACATATATTTATTAGAATTATCAAAACTCCAACCAGCAGTTAAAGCAGGCTCATTAAAGCTATTTCTCCCACCTTGTTGCTGTATAAACCATTGTACAATTGATGAAGTAAATCCGTTAGATTGGTTAACAGTATTATTTGCAAATGTTATACCCGCTGAAACGTTACTAAATGTTGATATTGGCACACCATACATTAATCTTGCACCGATAGTATCTAATCGATATGCCGCAACCGCATTAGTTTTTGCAAAGTTTGATCTATTAATATAAGCTGAAATACTCTGACTAACTCCAGAAGTAGTAAAATAAGGATCAATATAACTTATATCCAATTGTTGGAATGGAATCGATAACTGCGCATTAAGGTTAAAGGTATTGCCAGTACCAAAAACGTTAGGCATATTAAGCCTACCACCAATCATGAAACCATATAAGTCCGAGAAACCTAAGCTTCCACTAACTGAGTTCGCATTTCTCTCTTTGATATTATAGTTGACATCAACCAAGTCATCAGAGCCCTCTACAGGCACAAGCTCCATATCTGCACCTGCGACGTATGGAAGCTGATCAAGCCTTCTTTGAGACTTATCTATGGCTTCTTTATTATACTGGCTTTGCTCATAGTACTGCAGCTGTCTACGAAAAACATAATCATTAGTAACATTATTACCAAAGAAATTAACTCTATTTACGTATACTTTTTTACCGGCATCTACAACAAACTTGAAAGAAACTATACGCTTCTTCTTATCAATTGTCGGAATAGGGTTAACTGTAGCGAATGCATAACCTTTACTTCCCAACAAGGTTTTTATACTCTCAACCGTATCAACAAGCTTACTTTTAGAAAAAACCTCGCCTCGCTTTATTTTTATCAAAGATTCTAACTCAGACTTTGGTAAAATAAATTTTCCGGTCAAAGATACGTCACCAACCTTATATACATCACCTTCTGCAACATCAAGAGTGATATATGAATGCTCTCGATCCTTAGACATTGATGCTTGCTTAGATGTAACTTTAAAATCAAGATAACCTCTATCAAGATAATAATTAGTTACCCCTTGAACAGATTGATTCATACCTTCAGGAGAGTAACTATCAAACGACGACAAAAAGCCCCACAAATTCCATATAGATGGAACTTCGAAGGCCATACTACTATCTAATTCTGAATCATCAAAGTTTTTATTACCTACAAAATTTATAGAATCAATAGTTGCAGGCTTCCCTTCTTTAAAGGTAATGTTTATATCAATCCTATTATTAGGGAGTTTTCTAATATTTTCATCAACCTCTGCACCATATAGGCCCATCATAGAGTATTGATTTAGTAGTGACTGCTTAAGCAAAAACATCGTATTAGGGTTATATACATTACCAACATATATACCCGCATCAGTAAAGACCTTTTCCAGATCTTCTTTTTTAAGTTTTTTATTTCCTGTGAAATTAAAACCAGCAATAATTGGTCTCTCTTTAACATTAATAAAGAGGTTACTACCCTTACGATATAGATCAACACTATTAAAAAATCCTGTACCGTAAAGATTATTAATAATTTGGTTTGTATCTTCTGGAGTGATATAACTACCTTTCTTATAGCCAATTCGGCTCTTCACCACATCACTCTGTAAACCTTCCAAACCTTTTATGGAAACATTGTCTAATATAAAACTGTCATTATCTGCCCAGCTATTTAATGCAATACCCATAAGAAGAGAGGCTAATACAAACTTCTTTCTCAAAAAAAACACTCAATTTACCCCAAAACAGAATCCACATATTCTCGAGTCTTTCTATCTATTTCAAAAACTTCTTCTATATTTGTTGGATTCTCAAAAATCAACTCTTTTGTTACTTTTTTATTTACTTCTATTATATCTAAATACTTAATTCTTTCGTTTAAAAACGCTGCCACTAAAACTTCATTTGCAGCGTTAAAAACAATATTTGCTGAATAATTTTCACTCTTTAAATTATCAAAAACTATTTTCAAAGCCTTGAATCTGTCAAAACATGCTTCCCTAAAAGTAAGCTCATATTTTGTAAAATCCAATCTATCAACATTAATCGACCCTCTAACTGGGTAATACATTGCGTTTGCTATAGGTGTTCTCATATCTGGTACACCTAATTGCACTATATAACTACCATCCACATATCTAACCATAGAGTGGATTACACTTTGAGGATGAATCAGAACGCTTATTCTATCAGCTGAAACAGAAAAAAGCCAATATGCCTCGATAACTTCTAGTGCTTTATTTACCATAGTAGATGAATCGACTGATATTTTTTGCCCCATTTCCCAGTTAGGATGAGCACAAGCCTGCGCAGGTGTGATATCAATCAAATCGCATAACTCTTTATCCCTAAAAGGCCCACCAGATGCTGTCAAAACTATTTCACTAATCTCTTTAGTATATTTCTTATCTGGGTTGTCAATACATTGAAATATAGCATTATGCTCACTATCCACAGGTATAAGCTGAGCATTATTTTTCTCAACTTCTTCAATTAAAAGATGTCCAGCTGTTACAAGAGACTCCTTATTTGCAAGTAAAATTTTCTTGCCTGCTCTAGCCGCAGCAAAGGTAGGCTTAAGACCTGCTATGCCGACTATAGCAGACATCACCAAATCGACTTCTACCGCACTTGAAACTTCCTCTAAAGCACTTTCACCAACCAAAACAGTAACATCAGATATCAGGGCTTGTAATTGTTGCTTTTTAGGTAAATCCGAAACTACAGCAAATTTTGGTGAAAATTCTTTACACAATCTCGCCAGCTTTTTTACATTACTAAAAGCTGATAACGCATAAACCTCAAAGTCATTACTCTCTCTAATTACAGCTAATGTACTATCACCTATTGAACCTGTAGCACCCAGTATAGTTACCTTTTTCTTTAGCATATTAATTTATTCACTCTGCTCTGTTGCTTCAGAAATTTCTACATCATCACTATCAACTTCATCATCTTTTTTGACTACTTTTAGACTTATAAGCCTTTCATTATTCCTAAGATTAATAAGTCTAACACCCTGAGCAGAACGACCACATTCTCTAACTTGATCAGATGAAGTCCTAACCAGAGTTCCATTATCGGTAATCATGACTATATCTTCATCATTACCAACCAAAACAGCAACAACAACTTTACCATTTCTATCGGAGGTTGATATAGCTATTACACCTTGACTAGCTCTTTTAGTTCTACGATATTCTGATACTGCAGTACGTTTACCATAACCATTCTCAGTTGCTGCCAAGACAACGCCCTCATCAGGATTTGTTACGATCATAGAGACTATTTTTTGATCAGCATGTAAACGCATACCAGTTACACCAGCAGCCGAGCGCCCCATAGCTCTAACATCTGACTCACCAAAACGAATTGCCTTACCCGCATCTGAGAACATCATAATCTCCTTAGAACCATCTGTAAGAGCAACATATGACAGTTCATCACCGTCATTTAATCCAATCGCTATCTTACCTGTAGAACGAGGTCTCGCAAACTCTGATAAATCAACTTTTTTAACCCTACCAAGCTTAGTTGACATAAACACATACCAGCCTTCTGTAAACTCAGAAATTGGCATTAAAGCGGTTATTCTTTCATTCTTATCAAGTGGTAAAATATTATTAATAGGTCGACCTTTAGAAATTCTACTTGCCACAGGGAAATCATATACTTTTGACCAGTACACTCGGCCCAAACTAGAGAAACAAAGCATTGTGTCATGAGTTGAAGCAAGCATTAATTTAAAGATACTATCTTCTTCTTTAGTCTTAGTTGCAGACTTACCAACACCACCACGTTTTTGAGCATTATACATACTAAGCGGTTGAGTTTTAACATAACCATCCATTGACAAAGTCACAACCATGTCCTCTTCTGCTATAAGATCTGCTCTTGTAAGATCAAGTCTTGATTCTATAATCTCAGACTTCCTTGCATCACCGTAGTTATCTCTGATTTCAACAAGCTCCTCTTTCACAACACGAATCAGCTCATTCACATCACTCAAGATACCTATTAGATACTTAATTCTTTCAATAAGTTCTTTAAACTCGTTAGTAATTTTATCCTGTTCTAAACCTGTTAATCTATGCAATCTTAAAGCAAGTATTGCCTCAGCCTGTTCTTCTGTAAGATTGTAAGAGCTATCAACTTGAATGCCATAGTGAGATGCCAATGTTTCTTTACGATACATTTTGACATCAACACCCTCAAGCATACTCTTAACCATAGAACCATTCCATGATCTAGCAAGCATTGACTCTTTTGCATCGGCAGGACTTGGAGAAGCCTTAATAAGCTCAATCATTTCATCAATATTAGCCAACGAAAGCAATAAGCCTTCTAATATATGCGCACGTTCCTTTGATTTTCTTAACTCAAAAATTGTTCTTCTTGTAACAACTTCTTTTCTGTGTTTAATGAACTGCTCTAATATTTCCTTAAGATTAAGTAACTTAGGTCTATTGTCGCTTAGTGCCACCATATTTATACCAAAACTACACTGTAGCTGAGTTTGAGCATATAAAGTATTTAAAACAACTTCTGGAGACTCATCTCTCTTAAGGTCAATAACAACCCTAATACCATCTTTATCCGATTCATCTCTTAATTCAGATATACCTGTTACTTTCTTATCTTTTACAAGTTCCGCTATTTTTTCAACTAGTTTGGCTTTGTTAACCTGATATGGTATTTCTGTAACCACAATCTGAGACTTGCCAGAAGCTTCATCTTCATGAATATCAGCTTTGGCACGCATAATAACGCGCCCACGACCAGTCTTATACGCCTCCAAGATACCATCAGTACCATTTATGTAAGATCCAGTAGGAAAATCTGGTGCAGGAATATATTGAATCAAATCCTCTATAGTTAATTTTGAGTCATCAATCAAAGCTATAGTACCATTAATAACCTCTGTCATATTGTGCGGAGGAATATTTGTCGCCATACCCACAGCAATACCTGATGACCCATTGACTAAAAGATTTGGAACTCTAGTCGGTAAAACATCAGGAACCAATTCTGTATTATCATAGTTTGGAGAAAAATCTACAGTTTCTTTGTCTATATCAATCAAAAGCTCATGCGTCAGCTTCTGCATTCTAATCTCAGTATAACGCATAGCTGCAGGAGAATCGCCATCTACAGAACCAAAGTTACCTTGCCCATCTACCAACGTATAACGTAGAGAAAATGGCTGAGCCATTCTAACGATAGTATCATATACCGCAGTATCACCATGTGGATGATACTTACCTATCACATCACCGACAACCCTAGCAGACTTCTTATATGGTCTATTGTAATAATTAGACAACTCATTCATTGCAAAAAGTACTCGGCGGTGAACTGGCTTCAAACCATCTCTCACATCTGGCAAGGCACGACCAACGATCACACTCATTGCATAATCAAGATATGATTGTTTAAGTTCTTTCTCTATATTTATAGATGATGATTCTTTAGTAGGTATAGACATTACTTATCGCTTATTACAAAGATAAAACATATAGCCGATATTCTAACACATTCAATAGCAAAAAGCACTCTTTAGAGACCGCACTAAGCCTAAGCAAGAACCAAACACTTACGTAGTAACATTATCCAAACAACATCTATCAAATTTTGATAAGGACTATCAATATATGATAAATTAGCAACTCTAATTTTAATATATAATATGTCCACAAAATTCCAAACATAAAATATTACATTCTTTTGAGGAGATTACTAAATATGAAAAAAATTATCATAAGCTCAATATTAGCATCACTGGCACTACCAGTAGCATCACTAGCAAACACATCGCTCAAAGAAGGCGAAGTTGCTTATCACAACACATTCCCCTTCAGCAAATCAGCAACTTACGATATTTTTACTACAAATACTGAATACGCAAATACTGTAATAATGTCTAATACCATTGCTGGTGTTATGTACGGATATTTAATTAAACAAAAATATCCTGACATAAAATTCAACAAAGATTACTTATATGGCTCATTAATCGGGCAACTAATGCAAGAGTCAGACATGACGACTCAGATTAACAAAGATTTTAAACCAAATGATCCTGATCAGTTAATCCAGAATGAAACTTATGCCAATATTCTTTTATCAAAAGGACAAGGTGGTCCTTATCAAATCAACGACTATTCAAAAAGGTTACCAGGAGTAGGACAAGAAGGGTCACTTGGTCTAGTAAACTACAACTCTATTGCAAAGGTTCTAGGCTACTCTATCGAAGATCAGGATAGTGGTAAGCAAACTGACAGCCAAGGACCCAAAGCTTTAGACAATATATATGCAGGACCAATGATTACGACATTCTATCATTTCAATGATATCAACAGGATGAATGTTAATGCTTCTAATGACTGGTTTGTGTATCACCAACAATGGAAAGACTGTTTAGCTAACTCTCAAAAAAGTGATGCTAGTGGCTTAAACTTCCCATTTGTTATGAATGTTGTATACAATGCTGGTTCATACAGTCCAGTACTTAAAACATACCTAGATATTTGTGCAAACGGGTCTACAGATTCAAAAGAATACAAAAATATGAACAACTGGATGTTAGACACAATCACTTATCAAACTAAAGTAGGTGCTGAAAAGCCTAATGATGGTGAAGCAACATACTATCGCTATCCTAGACAAGTATCTTTCTATATCAATCAGATATTTAATAACAACAATGCAAAGCTAGAAAAAACTGAACTTCAAGTCAACAATGAAGTAATATTCAAAATTGAAAGGCTTAAAGCAGTATTTGGAATGGTAATGCACAAACTATCCTATAGAGATAGCAATGATGAACTTCAATATATTAATATTTCAGCTGCTAATACAGCTTTTGATCAAGCCATAAAGCAACTAAAAATAACAGAAACTGAACTAAGCTTCTCAAATACCCCTAAGACAAAAAATCAACAGAGACTAGTAATCTATAAAATCATCAACAAAGCCATTACCAATTTAGCAAAAAATGACAACATAGATTTCACAGCAGTATATGACAAGCAGCCTGGTCCTGGGCCACAACCTGGTCCAACACCAAAGCCACAGTATAAGTATCCTGATGGCATTGGCGAATATGTAGCTGGTACAGTTGTTAGCGCAGGTGATAGCACATACCAGTGTAAAGTTGCAAACTGGTGCAACGATTCCACATATTCTCCAGTGGGTGATTACTCTGACTCAGCATGGCAAAACCTAAATCCTCAACCAACTCCTCCAGTTCCAGAAGGTGACTGGGATCCTAAGAAAACATATGTTGAAGGTGATTTTGCAAAAGTGAATGGAATAAATTACAAATCTAATTTTTGGAATAAAAATAAAAATCCAGAAGATAATAACTGTGAGTACGGTTGTCCTTGGACAAAACAGTAACTTTAAAACTCAAAATATCTCTTAAATATCAAACGCTTTAACATCTAAATAAGTTTCATTACTAGCAACACACAGCACTAAAATGATATACTTCGAGGAAGCTTATTAGCAAATAAACTCAAATTTAAGGAAATGACTTTTATGAAAAAAATACTAGTAGCGTTAACAGCTATAATAACCCTAGTATCATACGGATTTTGCGACGATGTAAAACAAAAGTGTAAAATCGAATCATGCGAACTTAGCATAACTCATGCAGAAGTAAAAGAAACCAAAGGCAATAATACAGCTATAAAAATGCACATTAAGAATAGCGGTAATGAAACTGTTGATATTATCGCAGCATATTCGCCAGTGGACACCCAAACACAACTTCACCATTTTGTAACAGTCGGCAATAAACGTGTAATGAAGCAAATCAAGACAATTGAAATATATCCTCATAATAGTGTTGATCTGTCATATCAAGAGTTACATGTAATGCTAATAGGTCTTAAACAAAAAATCACAAAAGGTCAAAAAATACCTGTAATGCTAATCTTAGAAGATGGTAGCACACTTTCAACAACCGCAATAGTCGACTAATTTTCCCCTTATAATTTCCAATCTACAGGATTGAGACCTTTTGAAGTCAAATATTGATTAGCTTTCACAAAATGATTACAACCTTCAAATCCTCTATATACAGATAGAGGCGATGGATGTGATGATTCAAGAATTAAGTGCTTAGTATCATCAATAAGATTTTTTTTCTTACGAGCATGTGAGCCCCACAGCATAAACACAACATTTGGCTTATTGTTAGATATCTTTTGAATTACAGCATCTGTAAAAATCTCCCAACCAATATCTTTATGTGAATTAGCCTTATGAGCTTCTACCGTAAGTGTCGTGTTTAGCAGAAATACTCCTTGCTTCGCCCAATTTATGAGACAACCATGCTCAGGAATCTTAAATTCTGTGATACTGCGCTCTAATTCTTTGTAAATATTACGTAGTGATGGTGGGGTATCAACTCCTTTCTGCACAGAAAAAGCAAGTCCATGGGCTTGATTATAATTATGATAAGGATCTTGCCCCAAAATTACGACCTTTAAATCATCTAGCTCGGTATACTTAAAAGCACTAAATACATTTTCTTTTGCAGGAAAAATAATTTTACCAACAGATGTTTGACTAGCCAAAAACTCTAATATTTTCTTAAAATAAGGTTTCTGCTTTTCTTCTGCTAAGATATCTGACCAATTCACTTTTTATATTCTATAAATCCTATAACTTATAAAATTATAACAAAATGAAAATACAGTAAGATAAAAATATAAGATTAATATTTAATTAGAGAGGTTTATTTTTTCTTCTTTTGAGGAGGAAGATCTGTTGCAGTACCTTCAAACACTTCCGTAGCCATCATCAAGCTCTCAGATAGAGTTGGATGTGGATGTACTGTAAGAGCTATATCTTCAGCATCACAGCCCATTTCAATAGCAAGTGCAGCTTCAGAAATAAGCTCTCCAGCATTAGTACCAACGATAGAAGCACCGATAATCTTATGATTCTCATCAAATAGAACCTTAGTCATACCCTCTGATCTATCGATACTTAGGGATCTACCACTAGCAGCCCAAGGGAATACACCTTTCTCATACTTGATACCTTTTGCTTTTGCAGAAGTCTCTGTCTCACCAACCCAAGCAACTTCAGGGTCAGTATAAGCAACTGAAGGAATTACTAACGGATCAAAACTATGGTTCAGACCAGAAATAACTTCTGCAGCTGTTCTCCCTTCCGGCACTGCTTTATGAGCAAGCATAGGCTGACCAACAATGTCTCCGATTGCGTAGATATGCGGTACGTTTGTACGAAGCTGTTTATCCACTGCAATAAAACCTCTTTCATCAACATTTACACCAGCTTTCTCAGCATCGATAAGCTTACCGTTAGGCTTACGACCTATAGCCATAAGAACCCTATCATAACGCTCATCTTTTGCTGGATGATCACCTTCCATAGTTACATAGATACCATCTTTTTTAGCTTCCATAGCTGTAACACCTGTTTTCAAGCGAACATCATACTGACTATTCACTTTTTGGTATGCTTTAACCAAGTCCTTATCCACACCATTCATAAGTTGATCAGCAAATTCCACTACAGTGATCTTTGTACCAAGTTCAGAGTAAACTTGCGCCATCTCAAGACCGATGATACCACCACCCACTACAAGCATAGTTTCAGGGATCTCTTTCATTTCAAGAGCACCAGTAGAGTCGATAATTCTGTCATCTTCAGGCACAAATGGTAAGTTTATAACACTTGACCCAGCAGCGATAATACAATTATCAAATGCAATTTTTGTAACCTTACCATCTGCAGCTTCTACAGCCAACTCTTTATCAGAAGTAAATTTACCATAACCCTGTACGATTTTTACTTTACGCATCTGAGCCATGCCTTTTAGACCACCAGTAAGCTTACCGATCACACCATCTTTATATTTCAATAGATTTTCTCTATTAATATTAAGACCACCCATCTCGATTATACCTAGAGACTCTAAGTGGCGAGCTTCATTGATAACTTTAGCAATATGCAACATAGCTTTTGAAGGGATACACCCAACATTTAGACACACACCTCCAATCTCAGCATATCTCTCAACCAAAACCACTTCTAGACCTAAATCTGCAGCCCTAAATGCCGCACTATACCCACCAGGACCACTACCTAGCACTACTAATTGTGTTTTAATATCACTCATTTTAAAACTCCGTATTTACATTATGATTTCACGTAAATCAGATAAAATCTGACTATATCTTGTCAAGAACTTAGCAGCTAGTGCACCATCAATAACCCTATGATCTGCTGACATAGATAGTGGCAACATAGTTCTAGGTTCAAATTCTTTACCATTCCAAATTGGCTTAACAGCTGTCTTAGATACACCCATAATAGCAACTTCAGGCATATTTATAATTGGTGTAAATGCTGTAGTACCTAACACGCCGATACTTGAAATAGTAAATGTAGCACCAGACATATCCTTAGATCCCAATTTACCATCACGAGCCTTACCAGCTAGCTCCATAATATCTTTTGATATTTCTATAATACCTTTCTTATCAGCATCCTTGATAACTGGAACCATAAGACCTGCTGGAGTATCTGCAGCAAAACCAATATTGTAGTATTTCTTCAATATTAAATTCTCACCATCATTTGATAATGAGCTGTTCATTCTTGGGAACTCTTGTAGAGCTACAGCAGCAGCTTTTACCAAGAATGATAATGGAGTAATCTTAACACCCATTTTCTCAGCAAAACCTTTTTTAGCTTTTCTAAACTCTTCAAGATCTGTAACATCCGCATCATCGTAGAAAGTTACATGAGGGATTTTTACCCAGTTTCTATGTAAGTTTTTCGCACTGATTTTATTGATGCGAGTTAGAGGCTGAGTTTCAATCTCACCAAATTTAGAGAAATCAACAACTGGATCATCCAAAAGATCCAAACCACTTCCACTTGCAGCAACTTTACCAGTCTGGACCTGTGTTACAGCATGCTTGATATAATTATAACAGTCTTCTTTCGTTACACGACCCTTACGACCAGTTGCTTTGACCTTACTTAAATCAACATTCAAGATTCTGGCTAGTTTTCTAACCGCTGGTGAAGCGTGAGCATTAGAGTTATCTACCGCATACTCATTTACGCTACTTTGCGCTACTGGTGCAGGAGCTGGTTTTGCCGATTCTTGCTTAGGCGCTTCAGATTTAGCCGCTTGACTAGGAGCTGCAGCAGGAGCTAAACCTTGTGTTTTGACTTTAAGAATTAGAGTACCTTGAGCGACCTTATCACCTACTTTTGTGATAACTTCTGTAACTTCTCCAGCCACAGGAGATGGAACTTCCATACTAGCTTTGTCTGTCTCTAAAGTGATTAAAGAGTCTTCCTCTTCCACCTTATCACCAACAGCTACAGCCACTTCAATCACATCAACACTATCATAATCACCGATATCTGGAACTTCAACATCTACAATCTGTCCTGATGCTGATGCAGGCGCTTCTTGTGGAGCATGTTCTTGAGCAGGTGCTGAATTAGATGCATTAGCAACCTTAAGTATTAGATCACCCTCACCGACTTTATCGCCAACTTTAACTGCTATTTCAGTAATCTTACCAGCAGCAGATGATGGTACTTCCATACTAGCTTTATCTGTCTCTAAAGTAATTAAAGAGTCTTCTTCAGCAATCTCATCACCAACTTTAACAGCTATCTCAATAATTTCAGCAGCATCATAGTCACCAATATCTGGGACTTTGACATCTACAGTTTGTGAAGATTGTTGGCTTGCAGGCGCTGCAGGTGCAGCTGCTTCTTGCTTAGGCTTTTCTGCTGACGCTTGACTTTCAACTTCGACTTCCATAATTGCCGAACCCTCAGCCACCTTATCACCAACCTTGACAGTTAGTTTAACAATTTTTCCAGCTACTGGAGACGGAACTTCCATACTAGCCTTATCAGTCTCTAATGTAATCAAAGAATCTTCTTCGGCGATAACATCACCCTCTGCGACATTAACTTCGATCACATCAACACTATCATAATCCCCAATATCAGGAACTTTAACTATCTCTATAGACATTAATATCTCCTCAATTAGCTATATAATGGAGCTACACGCTCTGGGTCTATATTGTATTTTTTAATTGCTTCTTTAACTTCACTAGCTTTAACTTTACCATCAAGTGATAAAGCATATAAAGATCCAACAACCACGTGATATCTATCAACCTCAAAGAAGCTTCTTAGAGCTTCGCGAGTATCAGATCTACCAAAACCATCAGTACCTAAGTTAACATAAGTCTGCGGTATAAATTCTCTTAGCTGATCTGTGTATAGCTTGATATAATCAGTAGAAGCGATCACAGGGCCTTGCTCATTCTTCAAGCATTTCTCAATATAACTTTCTTTTCTCTCAGCATCTGGATGAAGCATATTTTCTCTTGCTACTTTTTTAGCTTCTCTATGAAGCTCATTAGCAGAAGTCATACTCCATACATTTGAAGTAATACCATACTCATCTTTCAGCATCTTAGCAGCTGCTTCAACTTCTCTCAATATAGAACCTGAGCCTAGCAACTGTACATGCTTATCAGCTGGCTTAGTATCTTCAAGCTTATATAAGCCCTTAATAATACCTTCTTCACAACCTTCTGGCATAGCTCTGTGAGAATAATTCTCATTCATCACAGTGATATAGTAGTAAACATGCTCACCTCTAACATACATTCTATTCATCCCTTCGCCAAGAATCACAGCTAACTCATAAGCGTAAGTAGGGTCATAAGAGATACAGTTAGGGATTAAACCAGCTTGGATATGGCTGTGACCATCTTCATGTTGTAAACCTTCACCATTTAGAGTTGTACGACCAGATGTACCACCTATCACAAAACCTTTTGCCATAGAGTCACCAGCTGCCCATGCAAGATCTCCAAATCTTTGGAAACCAAACATAGAGTAGTAAATCATGAAAGGAATCATTGGCACTTTATGTACACTATAAGAAGTAGCTGCTGCTATCCACGAACAGAATCCACCTTGCTCGTTGATACCTTCTTGTAGGATCTGACCATCTTTGGCTTCTTTATAGAACATTACCTGTTGCTTATCTTCTGGTACATATTGTTGACCTTTAGGATTATAGATACCTAATTGTCTAAACAAACCTTCCATACCAAAAGTACGCGACTCATCCACAGTGATTGGGACAATATGCTTACCTAACTTCTTATCTTTTGCTAAATGAGATAATATTCTCACGAAAGCAGTAGTAGTAGAGAACTCTCTATCGCCACTATCATCTAATAAGTTTTTAGCAAAGTCTTGAACACTTGGAATTTCTAGCGCTTCATTATTTTCTAATCTCTTAGGAATATATCCACCCAAATCTTTTCTCTTAGAGTGAAGATATTTCATTTCTGGAGAATCTTCTGGCAATGAAACAAGCTTATAATTCTCTACATCTTCTTTAGTTGCAGGGACATCAAATCTATTCTTGATATGCTCAAGAGCATCTGTATCAAGTTTTTTAACATTATGAGCAATATTCTTAGACTCGCCCCACTCTCCTAAGCCATAACCTTTAACAGTCATAGGTAAGATAAGTGTTGGTTTACCATTTGATTGCTCAACAGCTTTTTTATATGCTGCATATATCTTGACAGGATCATGTCCTCCTCGACGCAATGCCTGGATATCATCGTCTGTCATATCCTTAGCCAAGGCTTCAAGATCTTCGTCACCACTAAATACTACTCGACGACACTCAGCACCACCATGAGCCTTGATTGTATGGAATTGACCATCATTTAGTTCACTCAACCTTTGAGCAAGCTTTTTGCCGCCTTTTTGATCTTGTAGTAACCTATCCCAATCACTACTCCACAATACTTTGATAACATTCCAGCCAGCGCCAGCAAATACATCTGCCAACTCTTCAACAATATTACCATTACCGTTCACAAGACCATCTAATCTTTGTAAGTTACAGTTAACTACAAAAATTAAGTTATCTAAACCTTCGCGTCCTGCTCTAGTGATAGAACCAATTGACTCCGGCTCATCCATCTCACCATCGCCACAGAATGCCCAAACACGACGATCAGAAGTTTCAGCCAAACCTCTAGCCTCAAGATACTTCATAAATCTAGCCTGATAAATAGCTTGCAGTGGACCCAGACCCATTGATACTGTCGGGAACTGCCAATACGTAGGCTGTAAATATGGGTGCGGATAAGAAGAAACAGCATTCTCTTTATCAAAAGCTTGTCTTCTAAAATTCTCTAGCTGCTGTTTAGTAATTCTACCTTCTAGATACGAACGAGCATATACGATTGGAGAAAGGTGTCCTTGGTAGAAAATCAAATCACCAGCATGATTCTCATTTGGAGCTTTCCAAAAATGATTGAAACCAACTTCATATAAAGTCATAGCACCAGCACCAGTACCAATATGACCTCCAATAGAACCCTCTCTCTTGTTAGCGGATGCAACTATTACAGCAGAGTTCCATCTATTGATAGCTTCGATTCTTTGCTCAATTTCCATATCACCAGGATAACTTGGTTGTTCAGAAACATCTATAGAGTTTATATATCTCTTAACTTTTGCTGTTGAGTAAGCACTCTCTATTCCAAGTTCAGTACCCTTACTAAGTAGTTGTTCAAATAAAAACTTAGCTCTATCAGCACCCTCTCTTTTAATGACATCTTCAAAAGCCTCAAGCCACTCTTGGGTTTCTAAAACATCAATATCTTTAGTGAAATCCGACATCCTTTATCCTCCGAATTAATCGAATATTAACGAAAATAAAACTTAACCACTCGATTATAAGTTAATCTATAAATAACATCAACCATATAACAGAACAGTTGGGTGTTTAATAGCCACCCCTTACAGATACAGAACTCCAAAAACTCGTAGTCAACCTTTTAACTCATCTAATATTTACTTCAAACCTTTCGATTTTAAAGCAGAAAGTCAATATTATCCTCATTATCAAACGAATCTAATACATAATCAAAATTGACAGAAAAGCCAATCACCTTAAATACTTCTGCAAGCTTGTCATTGAGTAGAAGTTCTTTAATATCATTAGCATATCTTAATTGATCTTTGGAATTAAGGTTCTTAAAGACATCTTCAAAAACATCAACAACACTAGCTCTTTTTAAAAAGTTTGCTTGTGTCATATAACCATCAAGTTGAAAACCGCTCTCCACAGCTGCCTCAGCAACAGCTGTAAAGTCAACATGCGCAGTAATATCTTGTTGTCCTATATTTATAAATGGATCAAAATTAACTTTATGCTGATAGTAACAAGCCAAAGTCCCCATGCTTCTTTCTTTTGAATAGTATAAATCTCTGTGATAGCCATAATCACATAAGAACACCATCCCTCTATCTAAAGTAGCGCACAAAGATTTGACCCATGGACGTATCCAAGTATTAATTTCACTTACATAACCATCCTCAAAAATCACTCCATCACTTTTAATCTTATTTAGTTCATAGTTAAACCGAGCATCATTTTCGGGTACATCAACAAGTTCAAATTTACCATTAACAAAATCCACACCTTGCTGTATTAATTGACTATCCTGGACTCTAAAAATATCCACTGGCATTGCATCTAAAACCTCATTGGCAAAAATTACAGCTTTAAGCTTATATTGAGGAAGCTCTGCAAACCACTCAAATCTGTCATATAGTTCTGGAATATTTTTCCTTATGCTCTCTTGCTGTCTGGACTTCAAGTCATTACTTAATTCAACTATTATATATTTTTGAGGCAGAACCCCTAAATCACTAAGCTCTCGCATACAGTCAGTAGCAAATTTACCATTACCAGCACCAAACTCTATAATATTACAATCACTACCCAATTCAGACAGAACTAATGCAAATTGTCTTGCTAATGTACGCGCAAATAAAGATGTTTGAGATGTCGCAGTGATAAAATCTCCAGATGAAGATATTTTTTCTTTCGAACCCGAATAATAACCAAGCTCAGGATAATATAAAGCCAGCTGCATAAAATCTCTAAATAAAAATGGATTGCTGCTAGACTTTATTTTTTTTAGAATTATATTTTCAATAGACACAAAATCATAATTATTTTCAGTAAAAATATAGTTATTTTAAGTTTAAAATGGATTTTAATCAAAAAAATGTATGACTTTCTTAGAAAAAAATATTAAAATCTGTGCTCAAATAATTTTTTATAATGAAGGCGTAGATGAGCGTGATACAAACTTATCCAATTGGTATAACTGGTGGTATAGCTAGTGGCAAATCAACAGCAACAAAAATTTTAAAAGAAAAAATGAATTTAAATGTTGTATGTGCAGACACAATAAGCAGAGAAATTACCAAAAAACCTTCTGTAATTAAAAAAATAGCCGAAAAATTTGGCAGTGATATTGTAATGAATAAGCAAATAAACAGAGCTATGCTCAGAGCAATTATTACAGAATCCAAAGAAGCTAAAAAATGGCTTGAAGATTATCTTCACCCTGTTATTAACAGAGAAATCAAGAAACAAGTAAAAGAATCCGATACTGTTATGACTATTGTCGACATCCCCCTACTTGGTCCATATAACTTTCGTCACTACGATTACTTGAAAAATGTAATTGTAATTAAGGCCGATCTTGAAACCAGAATCAGAAGACTAATGGAGCGTGATGGCAAAAGCAGACAACAAGCGGTTGCTTTCATTAATCTACAGATATCTGATAATGAAAGAGAAAAAATTGCCAACTTCGTAATAGACAATACTAGCCTGAGCGATCAAGAGTTAGAAGATAAATTAATTGAGACAATTAATAACATCACAAACTTGACTAACTAATATTTTTTGCATATAATATTCTTCAACTTTTGCACCCATAGCTCAACTGGATAGAGTACTCGGCTACGAACCGAGCGGTTAGGGGTTCGAATCCCTTTGGGTGTGCCATAGTTTCAAGCGGGAATAGCTCAGTGGTAGAGCACAACCTTGCCAAGGTTGGGGTCGCGAGTTCGAGCCTCGTTTCCCGCTCCATTTTTTCTCTACACGCTTTCAAATTGTTATATTTTTTTATAGAAGTTTTATCTATTTCTTTCCAATATTGACTATGTATTAATATTCATTTTTTTTTAATACTATAAAACAAAGATATCAATCTCTAGCAAATATGCATAACAGCTATGCATTATTGTCTATATAAAAATAGATATCCTCGTAATTATAATTGTGATGTATAAAGCTTTTTTTTAATATACATAACAAAAGGGAAAGATCACAATGATAAAAAAAACAATTATAACAAGTATACTTATAGCATCATCAGCTATAGCTTTTGCTAATACTTCTACTCCAGCAACTGCTAGTTCTGCAAATTCTGATGATAGAGTAATGGCTGGGTATTTAGATATTACCGCCATGAGCTCTGCTGATAGTGTGGACTTATCTCAAGTTGCTAAAGATGGTTATAACGAGGCTGTTGTAGCATTTGCCACAATAGATGCGAACAATAATATATCGTTTAAAAGTGACTATGAAGCTCTTGCAGCTAAAAAAATCCAAGAAGCAAAAGATGCCGGATTAAAAGTTGTAGTATCAGTTGGTGGACAAAGTAATGTTAATACTTATAACCCCAATGGTTCTGATGCTAAAGGACTTGCTCAAAATATAGTTAACTTCCTAAATAAATATGGATTAGATGGTATCGATTTTGATATTGAAATACCAGAAACAGCAACAAACAATGGTACATACCTAAAAGATGTAATTACAAATATAAAAGATATCGATAGTTCAAAGTTAGTAGTAATAGCTCCTCAGATTAATAATGATAAACTAGTCTCAACCGGTAATGATGAATTTTATGCTCCATTATTTAATGCCACCAATAAAGTCTTAAACTTAGTTGATTATATATATGTACAGAACTACAACACTGCACCTGAGCAAAATCCTGATTTTATTCAAGATGCATACACACTTACTAAAGATTATATTGGAGCGAAAACAGCTAAAATAGTTATAGGCTATCCTACAGCTGCTCAGGGTGGCGGAGCCGCTACAGTATACTTCCCTCATTTTGATGGTGGTAAAACTCCTCCAGAGTCTTCGGCCTTACAAACTTATGATGCTATGAAGTCAGTATATGATAATCTAGGAAACATTCCTAAAGATACTAAATTCGCTGGTTTTATGGGTTGGTCTTTAAATGTTGATTATGACCCAGAAGCATACAACATAGGTTCGATCAAATATCCGGCTCACGGCATAGGAGACTTTGGTTACTACATGTCTCCTTGTGCTTTAGATAGTAACAAATGTGATAAGATTCCTAATGAAAGAGAACTTCCTAAAGAAGCAACTGTTTTAGTACATAATAACAGCCCAGCGACAGGTTTTGATGGCATAACTTTCTCAGGTCCTGAAGGTAGCGTATATACACAAGGCTATATAGCTCCAACTACTGATAAGAGACCGGGTACTACTTCTGCTAAAGCTCCTATTGGAACAAGTATAACTGTATCACCAAAAATAACATGGTATGAAGAATCAGGTAAAGCTCCTGTAACTTGTCCTACAAAAATGGATACTACTAAATATACTCGTGCTGAAATATATGTAGCTGAGCAAAATGGAACTTATATTGCTAACTGTGAGTATGGTAACTAAAAAGTTTATTCTTAAATCTGTTTCTATTATATTTCATCAGTTTTAATGCCTTTAGTTTAGTTAACTTTATTTTATAGCGATAGAGTAAATAAACTTCTTATATGATAAAATTAACAGACTATTATACCAAGTAATTAAATATCTATAATGTCTAAAAAAATAGTTCTTACAGGCATAACTCCTTCTGGCACACCACATCTAGGAAATTATATAGGCGCCATTAAGCCTGCAATAGAAATGTCTCAAAGTGATGAATACAATTGTATGTATTTCATAGCTGATCAACACTCATTAATAAAGCTTTGGGATAAAAAACTACGCCAACAATATATATATGAAATAGCTTCTTCATGGTTAGCTCTAGGACTTGATCCTACAAAAGCTTCTTTTTATCGTCAATCAGACATACCCGAAATAATGGAGCTAACATGGATTATCAGTACAACTACTGCTAAAGGCTTATTGAATCGTGCTCATGCATACAAAGCATTAGTAGACCAAAATATTCAAGAAGAAAATGCTGATCCTGATAAAGGCATAACTATGGGGCTGTTTAACTACCCTGTACTTATGGCTGCAGATATTATGATGTTTGATGCAGATTTAGTTCCAGTAGGAAAAGATCAAATCCAACATATAGAAATAGCCCGTGATATTGCAAATAGATTTAACCATATATACAAAAAACAAATATTAAAAGCACCTCAAGCTCTAACGAATGAAGACAGTCAAACAATACTTGGTTTAGATGGTCGCAAAATGTCAAAGAGTTATGATAATACCATACCTATATTCTCCACAGAGAAAAAGCTTAGAAAACAGGTTATGAAAATCATCACAAACTCCCAAACACCTGAAGAAAGAAAAGATCCAAAAAACTGTACTGTCTTTGCAATATATAAAAGTATCGCTAACACAGCTGAAGTCTCTTCTCTAGAAGAAAAATATTTAGCTGGTGGGTTAGGTTGGGGAGATGCCAAACAAATACTCTTTGAAAAAATAAATGAATATTTGACAGACGCTAGAGAGAAATATGATTACTATATCAATAACTCGAAAGTTGTAGATGATATTCTCAATCGAGGCGCAGAGAAAATGCGTCCTTTAGCTATGAGTAAACTTAGAGAAATTAAAGATTTAATAGGAATGTAAAAATGCAAAGGTTAGATAATGTAATTATAGCTAACTATAGCATCCATTCTTTGGCTCTTATATGTTGGGCAAAGAAAAATTTACACAATAACTTTTGTGTACTATCCGTAGATACTGGTTTTGCTGCTGATAATTGGGATAAATATTTAGAGAATGTATTCACATGGCTCAAAAATGAAGCTATAGAATTTTATCACCTAAAATCAGAAAATACTTTTCAAGAACTAGTCGAAGCACGTAAACAGTTTCCTTCACAACAGTTCAGTTGGTGTGCCGGCTTCCTAAAAGGTATCACATTGTTAAACAAAATTGATGAAATTGATCCTGATGCTGAAGCTACTATACTTCTGAGTCACCGAAAAGACTTATCAAAGGTTTCACAGCTTTTGAGAAACCTAGAAGAAGAGGAAAAATATGACTATAGATCACTAGAATACCCTTTATTGGATCTAAATCATGATAATATTTTAGAATTAACTAAAAACCTGCCTTTTAAAACGTTTTATCATAGTCTTGAGTGCCAACCTTGTATACACTTAACACAGCAAGAGTTTGAAAAAATGACAAAAGCTGATGAAAAAAAAGTTTCAGCACTAGAAAATGAAACAAACAGCTTTATGTTTAATAATGTACCTTTCGACAAATTAGATCGCCATGCTTTTATTCATGGCAATATTTTAGAAGAATTATCAAAGGCCTGTAGCTGGGAATATAGCTGTGGACTGTAGGGGAATAATATGAGTGAGTTTTTTTTATTTAGTTTGCTTACTGTTGTAGCTGCATTGATGAGTTACATCAATACAAAATTTCTGAAACTACCAAAAGCAATAGGACTAACTATACTATCAATAACCTTTTCGGCACTATGTGCATCTTTTCTTAGTCCATCGAACTTTTTAGTAGTTGCTCTATCTAGTTTTGACTTCAAAAAAACAGTCTTAGATGGAATGCTGTCTTTCCTGTTGTTCGCAAATGCTTTGCATTTCAATATGATTGATCTAAAAAAAGAGCTGAAAGCTATATTTGGACTTGCCAGTATTGGTTTAATTTTGTCTGCTCTAACAACAGCCATTCTAATCTATGGATTCTGCTTGTTAGTTGGATTTGATATAAGCTTTGGATACTGTTTGGTGTTTGGCGCACTTATTTCACCTACGGACCCAATAGCAGTCATTAGTACCCTTGCCGGCAATAAGTCAATTCCTAAACATCTCAAAACGCGTGTGGTAGGTGAATCATTATTTAATGATGCTACTGGTATTGTATTATTTGTAATACTTTCAAACATTGTATTTTTTGGTAGTGGAGGAGACTTCGGTCAAGGAATAACTAGCCCTGGTGTTAACTATATTTGGGTTATTACCAAACAGATTGGTATTGAAGCAGGTGGAGGAATACTACTTGGTTATATATTTGCAAAAGTAGCTTTAATCTTCCTAAAAACAAATGATGACTCAGAAACTTCCATATTTGTAACACTAGCAATAGCTAGTATGGGCTATGTAATAGCTCATAGCCTGCATGTATCAGGACCAATTGCCATGGTTGTTGCTGGCCTAGTTATAGGTAACAGCCTTTCTGATCGCAAGAAAACTCACCCAAACCAGGTAGAAAAAATTGATAAGTTTTGGATGATTATTGACAATATGCTGAACTCATTTCTATTCATACTGATAGGTCTTGAACTGACTAGTATACCTTTTGATCATGGTGCTTTCTGGGTGGGTGCTGCAGGTATATTTATAGTTACATTTGCTAGATTAATCAGCATTTCAATCCCTATAACCGTTATAGATAAAAAACTCTCCAGAGCATCTGCTAGGGATAATATACTTGTTGCATGGTCTGGAGTCCGGGGTGGAATATCCCTAGCTCTAGCATTATCACTACCTGATGAGGGTCATGTTATAGTCAGTATGACTTATACTGTCGTGATATTATCAATATTAGCTCAGGGCTCAACGTTGAAGATAGTTTTAAATATGATTTATCCTCACAATCCAACTAAGCAAGCAGCAAATACATCTCTGGAACAATTAAAATAATTTTTTAATATCTAAACTTTAGAGTTTCATGGTATTTAGTAGCTACTCCGCAAACGTCTATTATTAGCTCCATTTTCAGAATACATACTTTGGCCCATATTTGATGCCATTAGACTATGATATTGATAATCTCTGCCGTAAAAATCAAAATAATTATCCGTAAATTCTTCAGGAAAAGCAGACTGCAGTGTATCTTGATAAGGTTGTGAATAGTTTGCATAACCCTGCTGTTGCTGGCTATTACGCCACACAATTTGCTTTGGAATGTCGTCTGCATTTACCACAGTAACATTGTCATTAGCTAAGTCTAATTTAGTTGCTCCTTTTGATGGAGTATTGGTAAACTCAGGCACCCCATTTTTATGCAACTCATAAACAGCAGAGTATCCATCTAAACTTACTAATGCTAAAACAAATAATATAAACAATCTCATATTAACTCTTTATAAAGTTATTATTCTTCTTTAATATTGCCAAAGCTTGTTCATAATCACAATCATTTAATATCATTGCAATCGCGACTTTTACAGACTTATTAGCTTTCATATAAAAATCTTGGGCTGTCACATAATCAACTCCTGTTGCCTCACAAATAATATTCTTAGAGCGCTCAACTAACTTTTCGTTGGTTGGTTTAACATCAACCATCAAATTTTGATACACCTTGCCAACCGATACCATAGATAACGTTGATATTATGTTTAAAATAAGTTTTTGTGTTGTTCCCGCCTTAAGCCTAGTTGATCCAGTCAAAACTTCAGGACCAGGTACTGCCTCGACATTATAATCAGTATAACTAGATATCTTAGCTTGCTTAGTACAGCTAATCGCAATAGTAGTAGCATCGATAGAATTTGCGTATTCAAGAGCCCCTATAACATAAGGTGTTCTTCCACTAGCTGCGATACCTATTACAACATCTTTATCTGTCAAATCTATTTTTAGTAAATCTGCTTTACCAAAATCAGGATTATCCTCTGCACCCTCTTGAGCTTGAATAAAAGCTTTTTCGCCACCTGCGATTAATCCAATAATAGTGTTATAATCAACACTAAATGTTGGTGGACACTCAACAGCGTCGAGTATTCCTAATCGACCACTTGTTCCGGCGCCTATATATATTATCCTACCACCTTTTTTCAAAGCTTGTGATGTAACCTCGACTATCCTAGCAATGTTTAAACTTTGCTCTTTTAATGCTTCAATCACACCATACTCTTCATCTATCATTAAATTCACAGATTCCTGGACTGACATCGAATCAAGATTAAAGCTCCTTGGATTCCTTTTTTCTGTATTTATATTTTCTAGCATGCTCATATTTTAACTTCCTTAACAATTCCTAACGGATAAAGATATTTACTCTCCAAATAAACTGGAGCGGCAGGTTCTACCTCATCTTCAGCTTTCTTACCTCTGTTTGCTTGCTCTTTTTTTCTTTCAGAAATAGATTTTGACCTACTCCTAGATTTATTTGACTTATCATTAACTTCTGACTTATCTTCAGGTTGTGCTTCATCACCTATTTCATCTTTCATTTCTTGTGCTTTAAAGTCCAAAGCTTCTGATTGAATATATATTTTGTTAACAGTATTTTTGACAGCATCAAAATCAGCAAGAATCTGAGGAGATTGAGGTCCTAAATCAACCTCTTGAAGTACATCAAAATCATAATTAAGTTGCATAACTTTATCTGGTGTAAATACAAACAGATAACCAAACTTAGGTATAACTAGCTGGATACCATTATCATCCTGATCTTCCGTATTCTTACTTTTGTCTCCACCAAGCCTTTTAGGCTTATTCTTTTTTTTCTTAGGAAGCCCTACTACAACATTTAGATTATCATTATCTTCAAAATTAAACTCTTTTTCCAAACCATTAGAACCAAAATCTAAACTAACAAAACTACCAAAACCTTTTTGATATTCATATCTATGAAGTTTATTTGGTTCATACGTTATGATATACATCGACTCATCAGATTTAGAAACTATAACAGGTTTGCCAAAGCTTTCACCATCTATATATGTATCTAGACTTTTACCGACCCTATGATCTCCATTAAAATTAAAATCACTTATTCCCATAAGAGTTTTACTTCGGTTATTAGGATGAAATATTAAAACCATATTAGCTTCTAAATTATTTGACATATCAGGTACTAGAAGCTTTATATTATCCTCATCCAAATCGCCTTTAAAGTTAATTTTCTCTGCTAACTTAAGTATATAACTCTTATTTGTTGTAGAATATTCTGAATAATAAACCTCTAAGACCTGTCTATTACCTTTTTTCTGACTATCTTTTCTTACCAACATTATTTCTGGAGCACCATCATTATTGTCAAAATACCAAACTACCCCAAGTATATTATCTTTTACAAATTGTGCTCCTGATGAGGATCGACCCTTTCCATTACCAACCAAAACTGCTTGCCAATTTCCAATTTCTTCACCTATTGCTTTATTGTCTTTCTCAAGCCCTTTCACATCGTCACTAAGCAATTTTTCTAATTCTATATTTGATGTAAACAATTTATCAGTATCATATAACAACAAATATAAAGTCCATTTCCCTTTTTCAAGGTTCCAACCTATCCTAACTTTATAGTCAGTCCCCATACTATCTGGAATTGGCACTCCTATTTTTGCCTTATCTGTAAAGATATTCAATTGCTTATTTTGCTTTTCTACAAACCCAATAAACCCTTTTGGTGAATCTTCAATACTACCATCACTCTTTAGACGATAACTTCTAGCTTGATAATTAGTCACTGAGTCTGGATTTATCATTGGAACATTTATTGGGGTATAATCACCATCAAAGTTTTGATACGTATTAGCTGCAAGCGCGTTATAAATAATTCTCTCTGTTAAATCTACTTTCGTTCCTTGATTAAAAGCTTTATATATAACATCATAACTTTTGTATTCCTGTGACTGAAATAATTCAGCATTTGTCATAGCTGGATAGAATGATGATATATCATCGTCATCGACAGTTATTTCAAATTTACTCTTGCCAATTTCAAACTCACTAGATTTTGTGAAATTAATATCATCCTTTGCCTTAGAAAGATATGTCTCTCCTAGAACTTTATCACTACTATTTCTGATAATACTCTTGGTAGTTAACATCCCCATCTTGAATGTGTATAAAAGACCTCCAAGCATTATCATAATCACAAATGAAAGTATTAAGGCCATTAACAATGCTGAACCATTCATATTTGGGCTTAATCTATTTCTCATATACCCACCTAATCTTGGCCTAATAGATAAATTTTACTTGTTTCTTGACCGGCCACTTTAAAAGAGATTTTAAGTGCAGCAGTCGAGTCACTTTTTATATTCACAAGCTCTTTTTTCAATGACTTCCAGTCTATTTTAGCATTTCCTTGTTGAATATCTGAATTTAAAACATACTCAATCTTTAAATCAGTCACATCACTTATTAATTCATATATTTGTGAATCGTCTGCATTTTGCTTCACATATTCATACAGTGAGTATATTTCATTACCATCTTTGTCTTTTTTATTAGTAGATGCAACAAAGAATACCTCTAATATATACTTACCAACGTAATCACCAATTTTAAATTTACTTTCTACACGCTTAGTCGTAGAAACAAAATCATACGTAACAGCACCAACTTTAACAAGATCACATTCATATGAGTTACATAATACTAAGTAATCATTCATAGAAAGGTCTTTTTCAGGCAATGTATCCTTTTGAAATTCATTTACTTTAAAAATATTATTTGATGAATTTGACTTTAAAGTGGAATCTAAGCTACTTCTTTGAATCATTAAAAAATCACTCTCAGGCTGTACACAGTGAATGTCCTCGTCAATATTCATATCTCTGAGAGCTTCATCATTTAGCATTCGTTCCTTACATAGCTCAACAGGCATACTTAATCCTTTAGGAAGGCTTTCAAAACTTTGCGCAGGTGACTTACCAATTGTAACTATACCCATTTTCCCAAAGATATCTCCAAAGTTATCCCCTGAGTTATCCACAAGCTGTTGATATATGTCTCCATATTTAGTTGTAAAGCCTGCTTGTCCGATTGCATTATAGAAAATTTGCTTAATCAATAGTTGATCAGAGTTTATTCTATGTTTATCACTGAGCCTTATATATTGCTTTTTCATATCAATATATATTCCAACAGCCATACCCATCACTATAGCAGCTATAACCATTGCAACCATTAGCTCTGGCAAACTAAAGCCTGCACACTTTCTAACTCTCTTCAACACCATCAGCCTTTATATCTCGCTCAATAATTTTGACCCTATCAGCCACTCCCATCTGATCATCTATTGCCGCAATATTTACTACCTTGTATACAATATCGACACTATTAGCAGCGTCTTTTTTTGCTTTCTTATCAGCTTTTGCTGCCATTTTTTTGATATCAGATACACTTAGTGATTTAAATCTATTCACAGGCTGTTTTTTTTCTTCCGGCCTTATATCATTTTCTTTCTCTAAAACAACAGTTTTTATAAACTCTATGCCATCATCTGTCTTAGAATCATCAAATACTCCTGTAAGACGATATATACTCACTCTTTCATCAAGAAGAGTTGCTATCTCATCTTTCCTATTTTCAAGAGTTATATTCACAAGAATACTGTTTAATAAGATAAATCCTGATGATAAAACAAATAATAAAATCAGAGCAGCAATCATTGATTCTACAATACCAAATCCTGCCTGCGATCTTATATTTTTCAGAAGCATTGAAATAAATTAGATTAAAATTGAGAAAATTAAGCTTCTTTGAATCTTCCAAAAGACATTAATTTATCATATCTTTTAGCATTTCTTTCTTCTACAGTCATTTCTGACAATACTTTCAACTCTGCAGCAACTGCTTTTCTGATATTAGCAGCTGTTGTATCATAGTCTCTATGCGCTCCACCTAACGGCTCTGGAATAACTGCATCAACTATTTCTAACTCTTTAAGACGACCTGAAGTTATATTCATCATTTGCGTAACTTCAGACGCCTTTTCAGCTGTCTTATGTAGAATTGACGCACATCCTTCAGGAGAGATAGTAGCGAAGTAACTATATTGAAGCATAAGTAATCTATCACCAACACCTATACCTAACGCCCCACCAGAACAACCTTCGCCAATCACGATACAAACCACAGGAACTTTAAGCGCACTCATCTCTAATAAGTTTCTTGCGATTGCTTCACTCTGACCACGCTCTTCGGCTTTGATACCTGGGTACGCACCTGGAGTATCAATAAAAGTAACGATTGGCATGTTGAATTTCTCAGCCAATTTCATAAGTCTTAGCGCTTTACGATAACCTTCCGGATGCATCATACCAAAGTTATGCTTAATCTTACTTTTAGTATCACGGCCCTTCTCTTGGCCTATAACCATGACAGGCTTATTATTTAATTTTGCTAAACCACCAATCACAGCTAAGTCATCACCAAATGCTCTATCGCCATGTAGTTCTTGAAAATCCGTAAAAACTAGTGATAGTAAATCTTTGAAATATGGTCTATCTGGATGACGAGATAGCTGAACTACCTGCCAGTCTGTAAGCTTAGAGTAAGTTGACTCCATAAGCTCAAGTCTTTTTTTACCAAGCTTCTTAATTTCAGCTTCTGTTTTATCATCTTCATACACATGAGATAATGACGTAATTTTATCTTCGATTTCCTTTATCTTTGACTCAAAGTCTAAATAATTCATTACTTTCTCCTTTCTAAATACAAATCAATTCGTAAAAATAGCTAGATTATATTCTAAAGCATTTTAACAAAATAAAAAAGCTACAACGAATCATTTTGAAGGTTTGTTATAGTAGTTAATTATAATATAATCTCAAACATAAAATTTTGAAATCTGAATATTAACAGCTATGCAAAAAACTTCTAATCACACACCTATGATACAACAATATCTAAAAATTAAATCTCAATATCCAGATATATTACTATTTTATAGGATGGGTGACTTTTATGAGCTTTTTTTTGATGATGCGAAAAAGGCTGCAAATCTGTTGGATATTACTCTTACAGCACGTGGTAAGTCTAATGGTGAATCGATACCTATGGCTGGAGTTCCCTATCATGCTGCTGAAAACTATATAGCTAAGATTGTCAAAAAAGGACTTTCGATCGCTATATGTGAACAGGTAGGTGATCCAAACACGTCGAAAGGTCCCGTTGACAGGCAAGTAACACGAATAATAACTCCAGCAACAGTTTCAGAAGAAGCTTTTTTAGATAGTAATCAAGATAGTATCTTAGTAAGCATCTATAAAAAAAGTGATAAATATCACATAGCATACACAAGCTATACTCAAGGTAAAATATACTTAACAAATACTATAAAAGACCTCTCTGAACTAAAAAACCAAATTTTGAAACTCTCGCCACAAGAAATAGTAACCAATTCCCAAGATCTTGCTGAACAAAATATTTTTGACAAACCAACAAAAGTTTTAGAAGAATGGTACTTTAGTGATTTTGAAACAAAAAAACATATAACTAATTCCTTTGATAAAAGTTTTACAAACAACATTTTAAGTCTTTATAAAAAAGAGCAGTTAATAGCAATCGGATCAATACTTGCTTATTTGACAAGTACACTAAAAAACACACCCAAACATATAACAGATATTTGCTTAGATGAAGACCAAAACACACTAAAAATAGATGCTAATAGTAGAACTAACTTAGAATTAGACAACAACTCAAAAAGTAGTCTCTTAAACATAATAGATAAATGTAAAACCAGTCTAGGAAGTCGACTTTTAAGAAGATACTTTAAAAATCCTACTAGAGATCTAAATAAAATATCTTCTCGTCACAATATTATAAAAGCCTTTAAAGAACAGCATTATTTCCTAAAAATCCAAGAAGTCCTCTCTTACATAAATGATATTGAAAGAATAATTTCACGTGTTGCTCTAGGAACAGTAAAACCCAAAGATTTAGTCTCGCTTCACACATCCCTTGAACAACTACCTAAACTTAAAGATTTACTTAATCAAAAAAATACAGATGAAATTATAAATATAAATAATCATATTCATCAAATCGATGAACTCACAGACTTACTAGATAAAGCTATTATAGATAACCCTCCGGCGACCATTCGTGATGGAGGTGTTATCAAACAAGGCTTTGATCAAGAGCTCGATGAACTAAAAGGGTTAAAAGATAATTCTTACGGTTTTTTACTTAACTTTGAAGCACAAGAAAAACAAAAAACAGGTATAAACACCTTAAAAGTTGGCTACAACCGTGTACATGGTTATTACATAGAGCTATCAAAACAGTACGCAGATAGAGTTCCAACCGAGTATATTAGACGCCAGACTCTTAAAGCAAGTGAACGCTACATCACTGATGAACTTAAAACATTTGAAGATAAAATTCTCTCAGCAAAAGAAAAGGCTTTGGCTAGAGAGAAACTTATCTACGATACTTTATTAAATAAAGTTCTAGAGTACTACTGTCAAATCCAAGAAACTGCATTAAGTATTGCAAAAATAGATGTGTTAGCAAACTTTGCAGAAAGAGCTATCAAACTAAACTTAAATCAACCTAAGTTTAATAAACTTGGTAAACTCGACATAAAAGAAGTTCGTCATTTAGCAATTGAGCAAAATATCGATGAACCTTTTATACCTAATGACACGCTATTAACTGCAGACACTCATACACTAGAAATAATAACTGGACCCAACATGGGAGGCAAATCCACATATATGCGCCAAGTTGCTCAGCTTGTTTTTTTGGCATATATCGGTTCATTTGTACCAGCTAATTATGCGGATATTTGTGACATAGATACTATATATACCAGAATTGGTGCTTCAGATGACATCTCTAGTGGTAGATCAACTTTTATGGTAGAGATGACAGAGACTGCTTATATCCTAAATAACGCAACTGAAAAATCACTAGTGATCATGGATGAGATTGGTAGAGGTACAAGTACGTTTGATGGTTTGTCTCTTGCGAAAGCTTGTGCTGAAAAATTTGCAAAAATAAGCTCATTCACTCTTTTTGCCACTCACTATTTTGAACTTACAGAATTAGTTAACCAGTATCAAAATATAAAAAACATACACTTTGAAGCAAAAGAATATAAAGATGATATCTTTTTTATGCATAAGGCAATAGCTGGTGCTGCTAAAAAATCTTACGGAATCCAAGTAGCTAAGCTAGCAGGTATTTCAGCAGATGTTTTAGAGTCAGCAAAGAAAAACCTACGTGACTTAGAAAAAAACCAATCAAAACCAAGCTCACCGAAGCAACCTCAGAAAAATCTCAAACTTGAACGAATAGCAGACGATGAAAACACACTCAAAACCAAGCTTAAAAACATAGATGTCAATACTATAACTCCTATAGAAGCATTAAATATTCTCTTTGAATTAAAAAAACTCTAATTTAGTTATATAAACTTTTTCAATTTGCTATAATTTCTTAAATATAAATTTGTAAAGTCTTAGGAAAAACTATGCAAGACAATGAAAATCAACCTTCTTTCTTAATTCAAAAAGTGTACACAAAAGATGTTTCACTAGAAACAGTTAATTCTCCAGCTTGTTTTAAAGATCAGTGGGATCCTAGTTCAGATTTTAATATTGATATAAACACAAAGAAAATCAATGATGAGACTTTTGAACTTGACCTAACAATTACAGTAACAACCAAAAATAAGCAATCTAACGCTTATATAGCTGAAGTTACTCAGTCTGGCATATTCACAATCACTGGCATGGGTGAGGAACAGGTTGAATCAGTACTTAATACATACTGTGCCAATACTCTTTTCCCTTACGCAAAAAGAGTTATTGATTCGTCTATAATTAAAGGTGGTTTTTTACCTCTTAATCTAGCACCAATCAACTTTGATGCTATATACATGCAAAAAAAAGCAAATCAATCTCAACAACCAGCACACTAAGTTAAGAGTAGTATATGAATAACCCCGAGAATAGTTTCATCAAAATTTTAGGATCAATAATGATCATAGTAGGTACTATGATAGGAGGAGGAATACTCGCACTACCTATTATAACTGCTAAACTTGGTTTTGTGATTGGATCTATTCTTATAATTCTTATCTGGAGTATAATGACTTATACTGCTGTCGTTATCTCAGATATTTCTTGCTCAATGCCTTATGGTAGTAGCTTTAAAACTATTGCTGAAAAATATCTTGGTAAAGCTGGAGGTATTGTAGCTAGTATAGCCTTCCTAGTATTAATGTATTTTATTAGTACGGCATATATATCAGCTGCTGCTTCATCATTATCATCATCATTTCCAAATCTTGATGAAAAAATATCATCCTTAATCTTTGTAGTTATTTTTGGAAGCATTGTAGTATTAGGAACAAGGTTTGTTGATTATGCCAATAGGCTTTTTATAATACTAAAAATACTAGTTCTAGTTATTTTATGTGTAGTATTTAATAGTTACATTGAAGTCCCTAATCTTTTTGTTGCTCCAGTTGATTTGGGAGTTTCTCTAATTATTGCAATTCCAGTTTTTACAACCTCTTTTACATCACACATTATAGTCCCTGCGCTTTCTGACTATCTTGGCAAAAATGCCAAAGATATGAAACGCATAGTTATAATTGGTAGTATTATCCCTCTTATATTATATATAATTTGGGTATTTACTATCTTAGGTGTCTTACCTTTACATGGTCCCGTAAGCTTTATGGACTCGATATTTAACCATATACCTGTTGATAAAGCCAATATCGGTGACATCCTTAAAACTTTAGGAGATAAAGTAAAAACCCCTACAACTGATGCAGTACTTCATATTTTCACTTATGTCGCTATTATGACATCCTTTTTAAGTGTTAATCTATCTTTATTCCACTTTAACTTAGACACATATAAATTATATAAAACAAAAAAGGTCATTGGATATTCTATAGCAACAATTTTGACTTTTGCTATACCACTGATAATAAATCAAATGGATCCTGATATATTTATTTATGCTATGACCTGCGTTGGCCTATCAATAGCTGTTTTGTTGATGATTATGCCCGCTCTTATGGCGTTTAAGATAAATAGCCTTGGAGAGAGCTTTAACTATAAGATATCAACTCATAAAAGCCTATGGCTAATTTCTTTACTTTCTGGTGTAATAGTAATACTGTGTGTAGTTATCTAATCAAATAATGACGAATATTGAACACATTAATAGTTTTCTTGAAAATTTACTTTACCTAAAAAATTATTCACAACAAACCATCGATAATTATCGCAGAGATTTGTTACAATTAAATGACTCAATTGATAATAACAAAGATATAAGTCAATTAAAAAATAATGATATTCTAGCATGGATTAAGAAGCTTCACGCTCAAGGTAACTCATCTTCAACCTTGCAACGCAAACTAAGTTCTCTTAGAAGCTTTTATAATTTCCTAGTAAATAATGAAATTATACAAAACAATCCTACAACAGGTATCAAAGCACCTAAAAATAGCAAAAAACTGCCAAAAGCTATAAATACAGATGAGTTAGCATATTTACTAGATATCAAACCAACCAATAATATAGAAGCTCGAGATATTGCATCATTTGATCTTTTATATAGTTGTGGGATAAGACTTAGTGAGCTAGCTTCTATAGAGTTAAAAGACATCAATATAGATCAAAAAAGTATACGTGTAATTGGTAAAGGCAATAAAGAACGAATTGCATACTTTGGTAACAAAACATTAACAAATTTAGACAGATGGCTCAATATCAGAGATGCTTATAATCCAAAATGTAACTATCTCTTTATCTCACAAAATGGTGAGCATTTAACAAATAGATCAATCCAAAAACGTATTGAGATCTTTGCACAAAAATATGCAACTAAACATATACATCCTCATATGTTACGCCACTCTTTTGCTACCCATGTTTTAGACTCATCCAAAGACTTACTTGCTGTAAAAGATTTACTTGGTCATGCTGATATTTCTAGTACACAGATATACACACATTTAAACTTCCAACAGTTAGCAAGTGTTTTTGATAAAGCACATCCAAGAGCGAAAAAAAAATCATGAATGTTTACGATTTAGCAGTAAAATCTCATATTGAAAATATTATAGATATTAAATTTGAATATATTTTATCAAACCAAGACAACAAGTACTTATATGTCGAGGATAATATCCTAAAACTACATTACAAAGATAAAGAGTTATTTATAGATTTTAATAGTAACGAAATTCTAAATAGGATAAATCCTAAAACTAAAAAATGCAGTATTGTCCAAGCAGTTGAGGGTCGCTCAAAAGACAAACTAAATATTCTAGATACAACAACTGGTCTAGGCAGAGATACATTTACACTGGCAGCTAGAGGACATAGATTAACTTCATTAGAGAAAGATTCTTATATTTTCGTATTACTCGCAGATGCACTCAATAGAGCAAGACAAACTCCTAACTTAAAAGATACTGCCAATCAAATAGAACTAATTAATATAGATGCTAATGAATATATAAGTACTACTAGTATTTCTTTTGACTGTATATATATAGACCCAATGTTTCCGCCACGCAACAAAAGCGCCAAAGTCAAACAAGGAATGCAAGTCTTACACGATATTGCCTTTAATAACGATGAATCTAACACAAATTTACTCAAAAATATTATCTTATCGAAAAAAACCAAAAAAGCCGTTGTAAAGAGACCTATTAATGCTGATTTTCTTTGCGATAAAAAACCAACATCTCAACTTAAAGGTAAAACAAATAGATTTGATGTATACAGTCTATAACTGTATTAAACATTTCTCTTAGCGTTTGTATATGCTGCTACAATGGTAACTCCAACAATGAACAAAAGTACAGCTGATACCCAATAATATGGAATAAAATCTCTTATATTTTGAGGCGCATTACTAATAACCATCGCAGAATTTGCATAATTAACAGCATAGCTAATAAATACTACAGAAAAAAATAATAACCCTATAGCTAACCTAAATGCAACAAATATAGCTCCTATTACAATTAGCATATAGCATAGATAATCAAATCCAAATAATAACTCGTAATCGAGTATATATGGATTAACATATTTATACATCACACCGACCCATAATAACAAGACGATCAAACTAGCAACTATCGCTAGCAATCTTAATTTTTGAGTCGGTTTAGTATAGTTAGATTGTTTGAGCCAAATATACCCAGCTACTACAGTTGTTACTATCTGTGCTGATAAGTAGATAAATGAGGTTGTAATCCCATATTTACCATAAATAAAGACCTTTATAATCAAACTAGCAAGCATAAATATCCAAGCATATTTATTTTTCTTATAAAGCAAAATCGCCAATCCTAATAAACAGGCATTAGCTATACAATCATAAATAACATAATTTAATGTAATCATACTATTAGTAAAACTTTTTCTTAATTGATGTAGTATAAACATATATAATTGTAAATATAAAGTTTTAAAATTTATTTGTTTTATGATTTATTTAAAATACTTATATCCACTAATATTATTAGCTCTCACTAATAGTATTCTATATGCAAGTGAAGATGATTTCGTCTACACATGGAAAGCGCCCAATGGTACAGTAGTATTCTCTCAAGCTACCCCTGTCTTTGATCAGGAATATGAAAAAGTTGGAGTAACACACAAGAACCAAATTCATCAAAAATCACCCGTAGAGCAACAACTTGCATCATTAAAACAAAACAACTTATATTTAAACTCTGATGATACTCAAACTGATAGCCAAGCCCAAACAAATAAATCAGGTACAGTAAAAGTAAAAGTAATTTCTCCTGCAAATGGCGAAAATAGATTTGTGCATAATGAAAAATTACCTATAGTTTTAGAACCAACATTAACTGCGGAAGATCATCCGATATTTGTAGTAAATGGCATACCTTATCCAGCTCACTTTGAAAATGGAGTATGGAAAATCAACAGACCAAACCCTGGACCTGTTACAATCTCTGTTAGAGGAAGTACTAAAGATCATAAAATCATTACTTCCAATGACTCGGAATTCTTCAGACGTCAAGTTCTAGGTCGATAAATTAATCTATCTAGGCTTTTGATTATTATCAATTTTATATATACTTTAAGATAGCTAAAAATTTGAGATTTCAATAATGTCTAACTTTCATAAAATTATTTTAACTGCTCTTATGTCAGGATTTAGCTTTATATTTCTTGCACAAGCCGCTGACGACACTACTATTTATTCATGGCGCTCTGAGAGTGGTACTGTCGTATTTTCGGAAGAAAAGCCTAGTGATGGTACTGATTACAAAATTATTGAGGTTGGCCAACCTACAGTTGTTGATACCAAAGCCACTAAAGATATCAATTCTAGTAAGCCTGTAAAAATTAATCAAAATGATATATCTAAACTGAATAATTCTAGTTTAGCTGAAAAAAATAAGGAAGTATTAGAAGAGAATCAACAATCTGGGAATCTAAGCGTACAAATAACTTCTCCAGCTAATGATGCTAATATTTTCACCAAAGAAGATAAGCTAGCTATATCGACAAATCCTGCCATAGCTGCTGATGACAAGCCAACTTTTATAATTAATGGAACTGTTATGCCAGCAACATTCGAAGATGGCCAGTGGAAAATTGCTAGACCAACACCTGGAGAAAACAGACTTAGCATAGCTGGACAAACAGCTAACGGTAGCGAAATTAAATCAACAAATGAAGTAACTTTCTACATCAAAAATGGTTGGTTACAACAAGCAAAAAACACTGGAAACTACAGAGGAAAATAATAATTCATTCTTTTTTTATTACTACTCTTCATCCCAGTTAACTTCTATAAATTTCTCAGGACTTTTTTCCTTTAAATGTTTTAGGTTAGGACAGCTTGATGTATGTATAACGACTCCCTTTGAGACACTCATATAGCCCTCAATTTCATCTGGATAAATTGGTTGACAACATTTTGCCATTTCATACTTCATACCATTAAATCCTGATACTAGAACTTTAGATATTTTAGTTTTGGCTGTATTTGCTCTATTTTGCTTCTTGACAAGCTTTTCTTCTGCTGAATACGTATCAATTATATGATTAACAATACTATTGATTCTAACAGTACCGCTCTCAACAGCAACAAATAAACTATCGCCACTTTTCATATTAAACTTATTTGCTACTTCTACAAAATCAATTTCCTTAAGATCATAGCCTTTTAGCTCTTTAAGTAGCCTATCTTTGCCCAGAACTATATTATCTTCTTTGTTTTGCTCATTAAACCATTTAGTTACTCTAGATCTGTTCCTAGCAGAAGATAAATATCCTAGACTCTCTGAGGCCCAATCCTTACTTGGATTTGGCTCCTTTCCTGTCAGAACCTCAACTTTGTCACCAGTTTTTAACTTTGTTGTTAATGGAACTATCTTACCATTTAGTTTAATACCTTTAGTACGGTGACCAACCATTGTATGTACTGAATATGCAAAATCAAGAACTGTAGAGTCTTCAGCCAAATCAATTAACTCATTAGCAGGTGTGAACACATAAAGCCTCTTATTAAGCTCTTTTGTAATTTGACTATCATCTTCGTTGATTTCTTTTTCCCATTCTAGAAGAGATCTTAACCATGCCACTCTAGCTTCATAAGATGCATCAAACTTAACACCCTCTTTATAACGCCAATGCGCAGCAAAGCCAAGTTCTGACTCCTCATGCATTTTGTGCGTTCTAATTTGAACCTCAATATTCTGCTGACCTGCTTTGACAACAGTATGTATAGATTTATAGCCATTAGATTTAGGATTCGCGATATAGTCACTAAATTCTTCAGGAATGGGCGAGTATAGATTGTTAACTTCAGCTAGTACCTTATAACACTCGTCAACATTATTTGTTATAACCCTAACCGCTGTAATGTCGTACAGCTCATTGATATTTTGATAACCTTTGTTTTTAAACTTTTTATATATACTATATATATGTTTAACTCTACCCTGAATGCCCGCATCCAAACCATATTTCTTAAGTATTTGCTTTAACTCATCGATAACATGATTAAGAAACTCTTCTCTTTCTTTACGTGTAAAACCTAGACTCTTAGCTATCTTTTTATATTCTTCTTGCTTCAAAAAGAAAAAAGCTCTATCTTCTAACTCCCACTTAACAGCCCCTAATCCAAGCCTATTTGCTAATGGTGCATAGATATCTAGAGTTTCTCTAGCTATAACTCTTTGTGTATTACTATTTAATGACTTTAGATGCCTTATAGTACATAATTTATCAACTATCTTAATTAAAACGATTCTGACATCTTCTATTATTGTCAAAAGCATTTTTCTAAAAGTATCTATTTGCTCTAATGAAATATTATCTGAACGATACATTCTAATAGCTGACATTTTGCGAGTACCTTGCAAAATTTTAACTACTGTTTGATTAGTCGCTTGCTCAACATCTTCATCAGATATATCACCAAAATTATATAGCTCATATAAAATACCTGCTGATACTGATTCTTCATCTGCTTTGATTTTAAAAAGCATATATGCCATCTCGATAGCATATAAAAATGAACTAATACCAGTTGGATGACGTACTGATTTGGCACTCTTGCTTTTCAGAAGCTCTAATGACGCTGCTATAATTCCAAACTTATCGCTAGTATAAAAACTTTTAAGCTCGGATATTAAAAGATCATCTTTTATCTGACCATCACTATCCAAAAGTTTAGAGTCAATAACTTGCATAATTTCCCACTTTTTTAAAAAAAATACAAAGTCAGTCTATAAGCCGGGTTCTGTAATAGACAGTCATTTATCTAGACTTGCTGTTGCCAACAAGCTCAAGCGACCTACCCTGCTACAATGCGAGCAACATCTTAGTAGCGCTATTTGGTCTTGCTTTAGATGGGGTTTACAATGCCATTGAGTGTTGCCACCAATGCGGTGCGCTCTTACCGCACCTTTTCACCCTTACCTTTTAAACAAAGGCGGTATACTTTCTGTTGCACTTTCCGTAGGCTCACGCCCCCCAGACGTTATCTGGCATCTTGCTCTATAAAGCCCGGACTTTCCTCACTTATAAAAAGCGCGACTGTCCGACTGACTTTGTATTATTAGCTTTCTCTAATTTTTGCTAACTCAATGTTATAATTAGATTTTACCGAATTATATTCTTCCTGCAAAGCAGATATCTTAGCATTATACTGCTTTTTTATTCTTATAACTTCAGATTCAAGATTCATTCTATCGTTACTTAGTTTTAGTCTGTATCTATTATATTCCTCTTGTAGACTTATCCTATCACAGCGAACAGCCTGTATTAGATTAAATATTTCAACTAGTTCATCTGGAAACTGCTGAAGCTTTTGTACACTAAACTCAGCTACATCAGGTTTTCTGTTATTATGGTTATTTGCAAATTGATAACTACCACTAACATGTGATCTTTTTTTGTAATCAAAAGTAGGTTTTTTCATAGAAATATAAAAGATTTGAAAGTTAATAAAATTATATATGAGGTAATCTACCAAAGGCTACTAATAATTGCAACGCAATAATACCTACACCACAGAATAATATCAAAGATAAATAAAACTTACTAATAATACTATTTTGCCCCTGCTTAGACCTTATAACCCAAACCATTAGTGCAGGTTGCACAATCAAAAGCACAGACACAAAAATACTTGCATATCCCAGAGCTGCTATAAAACTATTAACAAAATATATCGCAAAGAATAATGGAGGTAATAGCGTAACGACCAGAGTAATCAGCTTTTTTCTAGAATTTAGAGCATACAAATCTTGATTAAATGAGAATAATGCTAATGCCACACCGAGAAAAGATGTAATAATTGCAAAATTCTCAAAAAGTCTAATAAAAACTAATGGAGCTCTTTGTCCTAAACTTACATAAGCTTCTGCTAATGTTTTACCTGAATGACTTAGATCAACAAAACCATTGCCACCATATAAATTTATAGTCCCTAGAGTTGCCATAACCCAAACTAAGTAGACAACTAGTGGAGCTAATGCCCCAACAGCTACCGTTCTTTTAAATACAATATCATTTTCAAAATAATTCCTAATTGCAGGAATCACAATATGAAATCCAAAAGATGTTACAAGTATTGGGATAGAAAACCAAACATATTCAACACCTAATGCTCTACTCTCTAATATAGCTGGGCGTATTTGTGGAGCAACAAAAGATATAAACAATACAAAAGCCAAAACTTTAAGACTCAAGAATAGTTCATTAACTCTAAATACAACCTTGATTCCTTTATAAATGAAAAATCCAAAAATAAATGTAAATAGAAGCTTTGCAAAACTATCACTTTCAAAATTAAACCAACTAGTGATATATGTCTTAAAAAGCTGTCCCCCCATAAAGATATAAGCTGTAAGCAACGAATAGAGCAATAACAAATAAAACAATAAATTCATTACTCTACCAGACTTACCTAGTATATTATGAGCAATTGAATCCATATCAGTACCTAGTGGCTGTGAAACATTTGCTTCGACAATCAATAAAGCTGTTGCATACATTATAATCCAAACTAGAAACAGCGCCATAAGCGCATAGTTAAACCCAACAGCTGCTACTGCAAACGGAATACCAAGCATGCCAGCACCTATTGCTGTACCAGCTATGATAGCCACTGCGCCTATCTGTTTAACCTTCGAAACATCCTTCACCGACTTTCTTCTCACTTGGTAATTACAAAACACTAAATTATAGCAATTTTAATTAAAAAAAGGCAACCCAGACTGCTTTGTCAGAACAAATATCACCATCAAAAATACACTGTAGAGATTATTTTTTGATACCTTAATTTAATAAAAAATATGCTAAAGTATAAGTGTGAGTATTTACAAAATACTCACGAAATAGAATTATTTTAATTTTTATGAAGAAGGAGATCAATTATGAGATCAAAGAAAAAAATATTAATAAGCAGTATCTTAGCTGCAATATTCTGTTATGTAGTACCCGCAAACTCAGCGACGACATATCAACAAGGAAAATCCTATACAGCTGGACAAATTGTAGTAGGTACAGATGGCAATCAATATCAATGTAAACCATTCCCTGCTAGTGGATGGTGTGGAATGTCTGCGTCACATTATGCTCCTGGTAGTGGTAGCCATTGGCAAGATGCTTGGACAGAAATAAGTAATGCCAACACATCAGATAACAACCAGACTCCTACAGATAATACCAACACTAACACAAATAACAGCAATCCTGGAAACTCAAGCAGCTCTAACACTAGCGGTTCTTGGCAGGCCAATAAAGTCTTTGTTGGTGGAGATCAGGTTACATACAATGGTAAAGCATATAAGGCTAAATGGTGGACAAAAGGTGACACTCCGGGCTCCGCAAATGTATGGGAACTAATTGAATCACTCAATACTGATGACTCTACAAATAATAACAATACTCAAGATAGTGTCAATAATAGCGATAACCAAAGTTGGGATAGTAATAAAACATATTCCCAAAAAGGCGATGTTGTAGAATATAAAGGTATATTGTACGAAAATCAATGGTGGACAAAGGGTGATACTCCTGGTAATACTCAAGTATGGAAAAAAATTGGTCCTGCTCCAGATAGTGATGACAATAGCAATAATACAGAAGATACCAATAATGTTGTAAAAGCTGCTGTAACAGTAACTGGTTTAGGACAAAATACAGAAACTGTAATCTTCACTTCAATACAAGACTCCACGCTCGTAAAATCTTATGAATTTAAAGATGGTACTAACGAAATAAACCTACCAGTGGGTAATTACAGCATCATCGATGCATCTCCTGAAAGTAGTAAATTACTAAAACTTGATGGAGAAATTGTAGCAGTGACTAAGGATGCTCAAATAACTCTAGCATATGAGAATTATACATCAGATGAAGACCATTCAGAGGTAACTAATTCTGAACTAGAAAAGCTATTGCCTTTCAGTGATTTTGAAAAAGCATTTCCATATGCCACAAACGGAGCATGTACAGCCAAAAATAATGGCCTAAAAGGTTTATATGATGGTCTAATAGCTGCTGCTGCCAACTTCCCTAGCTTTGCTAACCCAGAAGCCATTCCTGATAGAGTTGCCCAAAGCCAGCAACAAAAAATAGAGCTAGCTAAACGAGAAATTGCAGCATTTTTGGCAAATGTATCGCAAGAAACAAATGGTGGCTGGGCTACAGCCCCGGGCGGCAAATATGCTTGGGGACTATGTTTTATAGAAGAGGTCGGATGTCAAAACGGTGGTTGCTCACAATATACTGACCAAAATCCTAGAAACCCAGCCCACAAGGGAGTTCCAGGACAATTTTACCATGGTAGAGGTATGATCCAACTATCGTGGAACTATAACTACGGTCTATTCCAAGATTTCTATAATGAAAAATTTGTAGTTAACAACCCTATCAACCTGCTTGCTAACCCAGGTTTAGTGCTTAGGGACTACAAAATAGCATGGACTTCTGCATTATGGTTTTGGATGACTCCACAGCCTCCTAAACCATCAGCTCATGATGCTTTACTGGGTATTTGGAGACCAAGTAATGATGACTTAAATGCTAATCGAGTGCCGGGTTTCGGCATGACTGCAAATATTATAAACGGGGGAATTGAGTGTAATAAAGGCGGTAATACCGAATCTTATCAAGTTAGTAATAGAAATAACTTCTACACCCGTTTAGCTGATATCATCGGAACATCTACTGGTGATAACTTGGGTTGTAGAAATATGAGAAGTTACTAGCCTATAAAATATAAGAGTAGTAATTAACAACTTTATTATCATAATTAGCGCTACTCCAATAAAAACCTAATCTACATATAACACTTTGCCTTTTTGCTCAAATTTATATTTAATTCATAACTTGAACTAATAACCTAAATTTCATAATTTCTTTGTTGATTTTGATAGCAGATAAAGACAAACTTGCTAATTAAATTTCTAAATCATATTTAAAATATCATGAGTATACAAAGAAAGGCCGTATTTGCCCTTTTTATAGTCACCATTCTTTGGGGAACAACATTCCCATTAGTTAAGATCTCTCTTGAGTATGTATCTCCTGGGCTTTTTGTAGCTTTTAGACTAGGGTTATCATGCTTATTATTCTTACCTTTAATTTTAAGAGCTAGGTTTAATAATAAGCTCTACTTACTAAAAGTGGGAGCCATATTTGGCTCACTTGAAGGTATGAGTTTTTATTTTCAGACTCAAGGACTATACACCGTTTCATCAAGTGTTTCTGCATTTTTGACAGCTTTGAGTGTAATTATGATTCCTTTCATAGGAAGTCTTTTTAAGGTAGATCGATTAACAATTTATGGAATAGTTGCTTCTGGTGTTTCATTATTAGGGATATATGCACTATCTGGCGCAAGCTTTGATAACTTTACTATAGGTTATCTTTGGTCAGTATTATGTGCTCTGATGTATGCTGTATCAGTAGTATATCTTAGCTATGAAACCAGAAAAGATCATCGCAGTGAAGCTTTTAAAGACTTGCGTCTACTAATAATACTGCAAGTAGCTTTTGGTATACCTATGCCTTTGATAACAGATGTATCATCGTTTATGTATCTTCACTTTAACTATATATTAGTAATCGCTATAGTTTTTTGCTCAACTTCAACAATTACTTGCTACTACTTACAGAACACTTATCAAAAACACCTAAGTATGTCCCAAGTTGCTGTTATCTTCTCTTTTGAGCCTATTTTTGCAACATTTTTTGGGAAGCTTATCAATGATGAAAAAATATATTTATCAACGATTATTGGAGGCTCATTAATACTGGTAAGTTACTTTATAATTGAAATAGGAAATAGAAAAAGGCAAGTCTAAGTTCTTGGATCAAAATTCATTTTTTCTTGCATTTGTTTATAGAACTCTTTTTTCTCATCAGTATCAGCAGGTGGTAATTTGACATCATAAACAATATAAAAATCTCCATCCCCAAGACCTTTGCCTTTGATACGCATTTTACGCCCCGATTGACTACCCTCTGGTACTTTCATTTTCTTCTTACCGTATGGAGTATCTATTTCTAGTGATGTACCAAGAGCCGCCTCCCAAGGTGCTATATTAATATGTTCATAAATATCATTGCCATCAACTTTATAGTTCTTATGATTCACTACTTCAACTTTGATATACAAATCCCCAGCCGGAGCATTTGTGCCAACACCTGCACTACCTTTACCTTTGACACGTAGTTTTTTACCATTACCCATAGCAGGTGGTATTTTGACATCTACACTTTTGTGCTGCATAGTTGGCATACCGTTAGCACCTGCTTCTTGATAGCTATACGAAACTGTTCTAGAGCCACCTTTGATAGCATCTTCAACATTCAAACGTAAAGAGATATTTATATCCTCACCTTTTCTAGCTCTTGGTTGACCTCCACCAAAGCCTCTTGCACCAGCTCCGCCACCACCAAAAAGATCACCAAAAATATCTCCTAAATCCTCGAAATTGAAACTTTGAGAGCTTCCTCCACCTTGAGAAAAACCTCCAAAGCCGCCTCCAGCTCCGCCAAAACCGCCTTGCTGAACTTTATCCCAGTTTTCTCCATAAGCATCATAGAGTTTTCTCTTTTCTTTATCACCTAAGACATCATAAGCTGTTTGAATTTCTTTAAACTTATCTTCAGCCCCTTTTTCTTTGTTGACATCCGGATGATATTTTTTCGCTAACCTTCTATATGCTTTTTTTAACTCAGCTTCTGAAGCATCTCTACTAACTCCTAGTAAAGAATAATAATCTGCCATATTTTAAACTCCCAAATACTTTCAAACATATCCAACAAATAGATAATATGGATACATAGTTAATGTTATAAAATTTCCTGCTATTAGATATAGGGATTAATTAGCGAAAAACAAGTGATATGGTTAAATTATCTAAAAATTATTAAAAGTTTTATACATTACTTATTACTAGCAAGTTTATATATAAATCCAGCCAACAAAGCCCATGGACAATTAAATATAAGATTGGCGTAAAACACATCATTTCCAGCATTTGATGCGAAGAAGCCATCGCCGGAATAAGGCATTCTTATCATATAGTTAAAAAGTATAACTATCAAAGCCATAGCAGCACTTCTTATCCAAATATTCTTTGGAAATGGTGAAACAAGAAGTAGTGCCCATACACCACCCCATATCATCATACGGTATAACTCTAGCTTTAGATCTTCATTTAGGCTTAAACTATGAGTTGTAACTAAAATCCAAATAATCTCTATAACCAGTCCACTGATTAATCCTGCCATATAGGCAGTAAATACTTTACTCAACAAATCTCTAAAACTATTCATAACAGTTTCTCCAACCCTATTGCTGAATTGTGGCAATACCATAAATAACACCAGCAAGTAATGCCCATAAAGAATTAAAAACAATATTCATAACAAATACTGCTGTGCCAGCATTTATAGCAAAGAAACCTTGACCAGCTAATGGCATTTTAACCAAAAAGTTAAACAATATAACAGCTAAACCAATAACTATGCTTTTGATAAGAATATTTTTGGATATTGGTAATGCAAATAATATAGCCCAAACACCTCCCCATACCATTAAGCGATAAAGCGTGTATTTAAATTCATCATTAAGCTCAACTCCATGCTGACGAATAAAAATAAACAAAAAATATAAAACACAGGCACTAATTAATCCCGCCATAAAGCCCACAAAAGTTTTGTTTAAAAAATTTCTCATTATAATTGCTCCTTAATTTTTTCGTAACAGTAAAATTCATAACAACGGTACAGCGTAGTCCATAAAACTAACAGTGTATAAATCAAGCCTAGTACAAATACTGTACTCGGTAATAAAATCATAACTATAATGAAGATAAATGTTTCGGCTCTTTCAATCAAACCTGGGCTATAGTAAAAGCTTTTAGAAGACTCTTTTTGACTAAATATTCCTACTAGCAAAAAACTACTAATACAAACAATAATAGACATCATCATTAATAAACCAACCCATGCAATATCAAGTTGATTAATAAAAATAACGATAATAATAAAACTCTCTACAAAACGATCACTTAATATATCTAACATAGTTCCAAATGATGATGAGCTATTTTGTAGACGCGCAACTGAGCCATCTAAAATATCTAGATATCCTGATAACAGTAGCAAAAACACACACAAGTATTGGTTTATAAAAAATGATACTGCAGCAACTAAACCACAGATTAAAGATAGTAAAGGCTGTTGAGTTAATGAAAGCCCTTTTTCATATGTTTTAATATTGAGTATTTTTTAGATAAATCTGACTCAAAATCTTACTTTTGTGTTTCATATCAGCATTTTATGCTGATATGAATACAC
>NZ_VXKO01000009.1:0-55844 GCF_008711475.1 Francisella sp. SYW-2
AACCTAAGTACCTTGATGACGACGATTGTGTAAATCTATCCTACGACGGTCGCTTAGCTTATAACTAAAGCTTTTCACTTTAATTTGACTCCTTAGGTAAAATTATACTAGGGATTTAACTTACAATCCTATGGCTTGACCATAGGATCCACTTATTATGAGCTTTAAACTTGGATTCTACGATCAAGTCGTAGAATGACATATTTTCTTTCGGACTAACTATATCTGAAATATAAGAGACTATTTTATCGGTATCATAACTTCATTAGTACGTAAGAATGGTATTGTCCATGGTGGATTATACCCAGCTGCCTCAGGTTGACCGTCTATCTCGTAGCTGTTGGCTTTTATCCATGTTTTAAGTTTAGTCATATTGCTATCTATAGAGTCTTTGTCTAGGAAACCACTAAATGTAACTACCGCCATTTTAGTTTCAGGTTTCTCAACCAATTTGATTTTATCACTAGTTGGTTTTGGAGCATTTTGTAGAGTATATTGAGCCGGTAGTACAAAAGCTATAGTCCATGATTTATCGTCTCCAGCTATCATTACTGGAGCTGTCATCTGAATTTTTCGTGAAGATTGTTCTATTTTGACAGGAGCAGTCATTTGTATATCTTGTTTAGCAATGTTTGCACCAGTTATGTATCTAAACAAGTAGCCAAAACCTTTGTTGACAGCAGACTTATAGTCAGAGTCTTCGACAGTTACTTGAGCTTCAGTAAGAGGAGCATAAACTCTAACAGAGAAATTATCATCTGTCTTAATATTTGTATATTCAGCTTGAGGAGTATTATTAATTCCAACTATGCTACAAGATGATAATGCTAAAGCGGATAGTACCGATAAAGATTTTTTTAACATATCTTACACTCCTTAGAATTTGCTGTAAAAGATATCTATACTTATCATTATAAATCACAATATGGTTATCTAAGAGTTAAAGTTTTGTAAGGTTAAGTTGTTATAATTGTGCAAAACTTAAATAGAATAAGGTTTAAATATGACTAAATTACTCAAAATAATAGCGCTACTTGCTGTTATGGTAGGAGCCTCTTATGCTTCAGTTGAACAGCCACTTAATCTTTTGGTCGAAAGAGCTTCTTTGATGCAAGGTGTCGGAATATGTAAGCATAAGCTTAATAGTCCTCTATATGATGCAGATCAAGAGCTTAGAGTACTACAAAATGCTCAAGCTTTAGCAAAAAAGAATCATTTAGAATCTAACTCATTTCTGATTTTTATCCAATTACAAATGGATTTATCTAAGCAAATAGAAGATTATTATGCAAAAAATGCAACTCAGCAACAGCTTGAGCAACAAAGCTTAGATTGTTTGTCTATTTATCGAGATAAGATTAAAAAAGTTGATGAGCAACTCTATCCGTCGATAAGTCAAAATATTAATGAAATTAATAAAGATAAAGACTTAACTAAAAAGCTTAGTGAGCTTGTGAAAAAACAAAATATCAAAGGCATTCCTCAAAATCCAAACTATATAGAATTACTAGCAAATAGTTTGCAAAGTATTAAAAGTTCAATAAGTTGATTTAAAGAATTAAAAAGAGAAAATCTTAAGATATTAGTTATTTTTTATCCATTTTTGTCTTAAATCTAGAGTAAATGGATATTCTTAATTAAAGTATTTACTGTTAGCATTATTTTGCGTAATAATATCACTATGCTTAGTAACGGTAAAACTTATGTGTATAAAAACTAAATTACAAAACTATATAAAGAATATTTTCGACTGGAGTGAGTTTAGTGTAAAAAAAACGGCTATCTTTATTTTAATATCATTGCTTTTTTTCTATCCTATTTTATATGCTCATGCAATTTATGCAGATGATTTATATAGATTAAAAACAGGACAATTTCTATGGCTAGCTGATGGAAGACCTTTAGCATATTTAATTGCAAAAATTTATACTTTAACACATACGTATATTATTGATCCTACTCCTTTTAATTGGATTTTTGCCATTACAGTGATTGGGGTGTCTGCAAAAATCATTTATATATATTTTGAAAGTAAATATAAAGAATCATCATTCTTGTTAGCAAGCATATTTATAATTAATCCTTTTTTTATTCAAAATATGCTTTATAGGTTTGATAGTATAGGAATGTCATTAGCTATATTGTTCTGTATTTCTAGCTTCTGTGTAAAGAGAGAATTTTTTATTTTACGAATACTATTGTTACTTATTTGCATAAACTTTTATCAGCCTGCGAGCAATTTGTTTTTAGGATTAATGGCGATTGAAATAGTATTAATGTTCCATTGTAAATATCATACAAAGATTATTAGACAGAGTATTGTTAGTAATTTAGTTATATTTATTTTTGCTTCAGTTATCTATCTTTTTGAGAAGGCTTTGTTTCTTCATGTCACATCTGGAAGGACTAGCATTCTAGATATATCATGGTCGCTTCCATATAATTTGCTTAAAAACTATATTCATGCATTCGAGCCATTTTTATCATTTTGGGAGATAAATTTTATATTTATATTACCTGCGCTTATTTTGATGATTGTATCTTTATTCAAAATTATGTTTTATGATAGAAATATGAGACTAATAGTTGGCTTTATTATTGCTTTGCTATTTATCATTATCTCTTCGCTTGGAGGGATGGTATTACTAAAATATCAACTTGATTTTTTTCAGGTTAGAGTTTATATGTATTTTCCAATAGTAGTAATGTTTATTTATCTTATTACTAAATATAGCTTTAGTAACTTAGCTAAAATGGTTTTGATACCTATATTATTTGTATGTTTTATATTTAGTGCAAGAGTTGGTAATATACAACAGTTACAAACTGAGTTTGAAAAGCCAATATTCTATGGATTGACAGTTGATATTTATAGTATCGAAAATAAGTATAAGATTGAGAAATTTTATTCTTTAGGCCAAGTTCCATATTCTGCTTTTGTCTCAAATGAGTTAAGTTCAACTCCTTTTTACGGCTATATGACAAGGTATGAAGGAGATACTAAAACAAGACTTTTGGAATATGGTAATAATAAGGTTTCTTTAAAGTTTCAAGATAGTCCAGAATCTCAACGAGCAATATTTGATAAAAAAAAGCATGAGCTTTTATTAGTTGTAGATAAACCATACTATGATCTTTATATAGATAAAAAGTCTCATGAAGGATGGGTTATCTGGAAAACAGTTTGGTTGGTATAATTTTTAGGTGGCATCGAAGAATGAGTTGCTTTGGTAGCAAAAGTATAGAATAAGTCAAAACGCTAAGAATATCTTTTTTAAGGTTAGTTATTTTTTATCCATTTTTGTCTTAAATCTAGAGTAAATGGATATTCTTTATTCTTAGGCATTTGATGGTACTTGAACTGTTTAGAGCTACCTTTTTTATCTACAATAACTCTATTAGTCTCATTACTGTAAGCAGTATTACCAGTAGCTGATACAACAGGATCATTTTCAACAAGATCGCCTTGTGAATGATTGAAATCCCAGTATCTATTAATTCTACGTGATTCTGCTTCGTATGAGTTAACAGGGAATGTCTCATAACTTCTACCGCCTGGATGAGAAACAAAGTAGTTAAAGCCACCTATAGATCTATTATTCCATTTATCAACGATATCAAAAGTTAATGGAGTATCAACACCAATAGTTGGATGTAATGCTGACCAAGGCTGCCATGCTTTGTATCGAACACCACTGACATACTCGCCTTCAACATTTGTCTTTGATAATGGGATTTGTACACCATTGCATGTTACAGCATATCTTTCATCGTTAAAGTTTTCGATTTTCAGCTGTAATCTCTCTACAGAAGAGTCAACATATCTTGCAGTTCCTTGAGAGCTAGACTCTTCGCCTAATACATGCCATGGCTCTATCGCAGCTCTTATTTCGCAGTGCATATTGTTGATAGTAGTCATACCGTATAGAGGGAATCTAAATTCAAAGAATGGATCAAACCATTCAAGTTTAAACTCATAGCCTTCATCATTTAGGAACTGTACAACTTCTCTAATATCTTCTTTTACATAATGCTCTAATAAGAACTTATCATGTAGTCTTGTCCCCCAGCGTACTAAGTCATGCTTGTATGGTTTTTTCCAAAAACAAGATACCAATGCTCTTACTAATAGCATTTGTAGCAGTGCCATCTGAGAGTGAGGAGGCATATCAAATGCTCTAAGCTCCAAAATACCTAGCCTACCTGAGCTACTATCTGGAGAGTAAAGTTTATCGATACAAAACTCACTTCTGTGTGTGTTACCAGTAATATCAGTCAACATATGTCTAAACAATCTATCAACTAACCAGAATGGTACATTTGAGTCATCATCTGGTATCTGTGAGAAGGCTATTTCTAATTCATATAGATTTTCTAGTCTTCCCTCATCAACTCTTGGTGCTTGAGAAGTAGGACCAATAAATGCACCACTAAATAGGTATGATAAACCAGGATGATGTTGCCAAAAAGTTATCAAACTTCTAAGCAAATTAGGTCTTCTTAATAGTGGCGAGTCACTTGGCTTAGCAGCTCCTAGAGTGACATGGTTACCACCTCCGGTACCTGTGTGTTTACCATCAATTGCAAATTTCTCTGTGCCAAGTCTGCACTGTCTAGCATCTTCATATAATCCAAGTATATTATCACTTAGCTCTTTCCATGAGTGTGCTGGTTGGATATTTACTTCGATAACACCCGGGTCTGGGGTTACTTTTATTCTATCTGTTCTATTATCTTGAGGAGGCTCATAACCTTCTATAATAACAGCCATATTTAGCTTTTTAGCCGTTGCTTCTATAGAGGCTATCAGATCTAAGAATACTTCAGTATCATTTATTGGTGGTAAGAATATACATAGCTTATTATTTCTAATTTCTGTAGAAATAGCAGTTCTTACAAATGCACTGTAAGTATTATGAGGTGTAGTATTTGAGTTAATCTCTTTTGCTCTTTGCTCAACCGGTGTTATATAGTCGCCAAGGTTAGGGTATGATGCAAACAAGTCTGTTTCGACAGATTTCTCAATTTCGACATGAGGTTTAAGGATTAATGAGTCTAGAGGAAGTCTAAAGCCAAGCGGAGAATTACCTGCTAATAAGAACATATTTCCTCTTCTAAACTCCCATTTGGAGCTTATCCATTTTGTTTTACCAAAATCTAAGGGTAAGGCATAACCAACTTCTTCATCTAATCCAAAACTCAACTTCTCAGCTATAGTACGTCTTTCTAAAGGATCTTTGAGATTATATTTCATTGGGTCGACATCTACAGGAAGCTCAGCTTCTTTCATTATGTAGTAGATAGGATCTTCATAAGCAGCTATGATATTTTGATCGCTAACTCCCAAAATCAAAGATAGTGTAGATAGAAATTTTTTAGCATCAGCAGTTTTATATGGATATGATTTGCTCATATCTGCCAATAGTTCAGGATTTTTCCATACTGGATTGCCATCTTTTCGCCAATAAACAGTAGTTTGCCATCTTGGAAGAGGTTCTCCTGGGTACCATTTACCCTGAGCATGATGTAACAATCCACCATTAGTTGTAGATGATAATAATTTTCTAGCTAATTTATTAGCTAGTTCTCTTTTGTGTGGACCATCGGCCTCTGTATTCCATTGAGCTGATTCCATATCATCTATAGATACGAAAGTTGGCTCACCGCCCATTGTTAGTCGTACATCATTTTCAACTAGATCTCTATCAACTTTGAAGCCCAAATTGTAGATATCTTGCCATTGGTTTTCTGTGTATGGTTTGGTAACTCTTGGAGACTCAAATATTCTTGTGACCTTGTTCTCATAAAAGAACTCTGTTTCACAGACATCAGTAGCACCCTCGATAGCATGAGCACTATTGTAGTGAGGTGTACAAGCTAGTGGAATATGACCCTCTCCAGCAAACAGCCCACTAGTAGAATCTAGACCAATCCAGCCAGCTCCAGGTACATAAACCTCTGTCCAAGCATGTAAGTCTGTAAAGTCTTCTTCTGGTCCATTAGGTCCATCTAATGATTCAACATCAGCCTTTAGTTGTACTAAATAACCAGATACAAATCTTGCTGCAAGTCCAAGATGCCTTAGAACTTGTACAAATAACCAAGAGAAGTCTCGACAGCTACCTAGTTTCTTATCAAGTGTTTCTTTAGGTGTTTGTACACCTGGCTCAAGGCGGATAGTATAATCAAGAGTGTCGTATATTTTTTGATTTATTTCCACTAAGAAGTCTATTATAGGTTTCTTAGACTTATCTACTGATGCAACAAAGTCTCTTAATTCTTTTGAATCATCTTCTAACTCTAGATATGGTGCTAACTCTTTTTTCAAATCTTTTTTGTACTGGAAAGGGTAGTCCTTTGCTCCTTCTTCAACAAAAAAATCAAAAGGATTAATGGTAATCATGTCAGCAATAATCTCAACATCAATACTAAACTCATCAGTTCGTTCAGGAAAGACTAATCTTGCTAGATAGTTTCCAAAAGGGTCTTGTTGCCAATTAATAAAATGGCTATTTGGCTTAATTTTAAGTGAGTAAGATTCTATCGGTGTTCTGCTATGCGGAGCTGGTCTTAATCTTATTATATGAGGAGATAATGAAATTTTCTTATCGTACTTATATTGAGTTTTATGAGAAATAACTACTTTTAAAGCCATAATAAACCTACCTTTTATGCTTCTGTAATGAGATACATAGATAAAAATAATCATCTATATAATCTAATAATACATAATTTTAAGGATTTTATGAAAAGTAAGTTGGTTTCTAGAGATAAAAAAATAGATAGTATCAAAATAAAAAATATGAAAACCTAATTTACTATAAGCTTTCATATTCAATTGTCATGATTGGATATATGTTGAAATAACAAAGTTAAAATATGGTTTACTATCACCGTAAATTAAACTAATATATAGTTTCAACATCGATTAATCATTTGAAAAATTTAATGAAAATAATGTTCTCAGCAGATGGTATCTCTAAATCAGATTTAGAGAAAACAGCCGCTGTTTCAAAGTATGTTGACTGTGTTAAAATTGGTCATATTTTATGTTCAACTCTATCATTTAAAGAAATTCATCAATTAGTTGGCGATAAAGATATCTTTTTGGATTTTAAATTACACGATATTCCTAATACAGTTAAAACCGCAATAGAAAACTACTCAAAAGCTATCCCAAATTTTAAATACTTCACATTTCACGGTACTGCTAGTGATGAAATGGTCAAGGCAGCACTTATAGCAGATACTCAAGCAATACCATTAGCTGTGATTACTCTTAGTAGTGATGCTAATTTTGATAAGACAGAGAGTCTAGCAAAATTTCAGAGATGTGTGGATTTAGGTGTGGAAAACTTTATATGTCATCCACACTTAGTTGCAGATGTTAGAGCAAAATTTGGGGATAAAATCAAATTGTATGTACCCGGTGTACGACTTGAAAGTGACTTAAGTGATGATCACTTTAATGCTTTGACACCTAAAAAAGCTAAAGAGCTAGGTGTTGACTACATTATCGTAGGTAGACCTCTTCTACGTGCAGATGATATTGTTGAGAAGCTAAAAGAATTTGAGTGTTAAGATGCAAAATCAAGATCTTAAAAGAATAATAATCTCGCCACCATTTGGCAAATATCTTAAATTTACCGAAACCTCTAATGTTTATGGTTCTTTTACAGTTAATAGACGCTGGGGGCTTATCAAACAAGCTCTCAAAACTATCCGTAAAATAGATAAAAATGCTTGGCGTAATAAGATTGGTTTGCGTAATCCTGGGTTGGCAAATGCAAAGCCACCGAAAAGGTCGCAAGATATTATATCTTTGGCAGCATTAGAAATGTCAGACTGGCATAGTTTTGCAGAGACTTTAAAGTTACCAAAGTTTGCCAATCATAAGAATATTGAGATAAATATAGGTTGTCCTAACGCTAGTATTGTTGATTTTCCAGCTGAGCTAGCTCCGATATTTGCTGGTAGAAATATCAGTATCAAAATGCCACCAACTGTAGATCATAATGCTAAGATTAGAGAGTATCTTGCAGTAGGTATTACAACTTTTCATCTATGTAATACTATCCCTACAGATAAGGGCGGTATCTCAGGTTATCCCTTACATGAATACAGTTTGCCGGCTATCAAGAAAGCTAAAGAAGAATTTGGTGATAGTATTACTATAATTGGTGGAGGCGGTATTTATACTCTTGAAGATGCTAAAAAATATATAGATGCAGGGGCAGATCACTTATCTCTAAGCTCTATAATGTTTAATCCTATTAGAGGTAAAAAGCTAGTAAAAGAGATTGTCAGGAAGTTTGGCTTTTAATTTATGATTTCAAAAGTTATAGAGTTTACAAGGATTGGTATAATAGTTGTTGGTGGCTTTGTGGTCTCCTTTCTGTTTAACCAAAACTCTATAGAGCTACTGCACTATAATACATTGATTATTGTTATATCACTATCAGGACTCTCTGGATTAGAGGGTATATTTTTTAGTAAACAATCAGCAAAATCTTTAGGTAGGCAAACAAATCGACCTTACCAACTACAATCTGGTGTTAATAATTTATCTGTAGCTTTAGTTGCTAGTTTTGTTTGGTATATGCAATGGGGAATCTATGCTGATGCTACTGTACTACTATGTTGCTTAACCTTTTTTACTCTATCGGCAGTTATCCATACTTGGGAGTTTTTGACATCTAAGAATTTAACTAGAAAAAATGCTATGAGAGGAGTATTGATCTTAGGGTTACTAATTTGGCAGATACCTATTATATATAGTGCTCTGAATACTTATTCATAACCTTTCTTTTTAAGCAGTAGCTTATCTGTATTTTTATATGATTGCGGGGCAAAATCTCCCATCCATTCTTTAACTGCTTTGAAGTTCTCGATAAATGTTTGTTTATCACCATCAGATACTTTTTCAGCATTAGAGTTTACAAATTCAGCAAATTCGGCGATAGTTTGTTGTCTTTGCTTATCTGACATAATAATATCAGCATATAAGCCTGGACCTTGGCTAAAAAGTCTACCAACAATATTGAGTTCCATTTTATATACAGGGCTTGCTAGCTTTAGCATTTTTTGGATATCAACATTCTTATGTTTAAGAAATAGACCTAGACAGTAGACACTAAAATGCTCAATACCTTGGATAAAAGTCATAGCTTCATCATGCTCTTCGGCAGTCATTTTTTCGATACTAAAGCCAATTCTTGCTAGATCATCGATAAAGTATTGATACTTATCTTGCTGTTTACCATCACAGACTACAATTACTTGATTGTCGGGAGAGCTAATAGTTGGACCAAATATGGGATGTAGACCCACCACAGGACCATCATAATTAGCTAACATACTATCTAAAGGTTCTTTTTTGATACTAGTATAGTCAGCTAATATAGTGCCTTCAGAAAGATAGGGTATTGTTTTTTTGATAATTTCATCAGTTAAATATATTGGTACAGATAATATAACAATGTCTTGATTAACAAGTTTTTGCTCGGGGGTTTGCCAATCACTTTCATCAAAAATAGTTAGTGCATACTCAGGTAGGAATTTGCTAAAGATATTTTGAGTCATCTGACCCATTTCACCACTACCACCAATTATACAAATTCTTTTTTGCATTTAATTATCCTTTAAATTTGAGATAAATTATTTTTCTATCCATGATAAGGCTCTTTTTAGCCATTCATATGTGTTTTTAAGACTCTGTAATTCTTTCAGTATTTTTTTATGGTCATATAAAGATATGTTTAATATATTTTTTTGATCTTCACCACAAAGCTTATTAGTTTTTAACTTTACTTGTATATATGAAAAATCATTTGGTTTAATTTTTTTATTAAATATAGAAATCACATTGTTGCTAATATTTTTAGCGATTAAATCGTAGTCTTTTATATAACCACCCCTATATGCAGGAACATAAAATCCTTTTTCCTCAAAAATTTTTGCTATTAATGTTTCAAATTCTACGCTGCCCAGACAATCTAGATAGTTATAACAGCTTTTATCAATATCTTGACCAAGTATCTTTTTTATTGCTTGAATATTTCCAAAATTTTTAATTTCTCTAAATGTGCCAGAAGAGTAGTGTCTATTACACATTATACCAGCAAGAATTGATGGTATTTTAGCTAATTCTAATTCTTCGATAATCTTTATAGGTAAATGCTTTAAATATCCTTTTACATCTTCGTTATAAACAAATTGAACTTCTGATATAGGTTTCATAATATATATTTTTTGCTCATAAATAGATATGATAAAAGAAGTATCTAAGTTATCTGAACATTCAAAAAAATATTTTCCTTGAGATTTTGCGCTATTTTTTGCTAGAAAGCTTTCTCTATCTTTTGATTCAACCTCATAATTTATAAAAATACTAGGTGAATTAGAATCTAACACATATTTTTTGAAATCACGATTACCAGCACCACATTTTGAAAAAAAATATCTATTAACTTTATGTGACTTTTGCATTTTATACCTTAAAACTAAAAGTTACAGGACCATCATTTGTCAAAGACACTTTCATATCAGTACCAAATATTCCTGTTTGGACTTTATCATATTTATTCTTGAATATATCAACAAACTCTTTGAATTTTTCTTTTGCTATTTCAGGAGGACAACCACTACTAAAGCTTGGCCTATTACCTTTCTTTGTATCAGCAGCAAGTGTAAACTGTGGTACAAGAATTATCTCTCCATCAATATCTGCTAGAGATAAGTTCATCTTGCCTGCCTCATCTTCAAATATACGATACTTGATGATTTTATCAGTCATTTTTTCGAAGTTTTGGCAGGTATCTTCTTTCTCAACACACACTAGTGCTAAGATACCTTTATTTATATCAGCAACTTTTTGACCATCAACTACTACATTTGCGCAGTTTACTCTTTGTATGATACTAAGCATATCAATATATTGTTTTTGTTAAATCAATCCTTAAATTGTATCAAAAACATCTGTATACTCTTACAAAAATATTTGTTAAATAAAATCTCTAAATGAAAAAAATATTTCCTCTGGTTCTTTTTGTCGTTTTGTATCTTTTGATATGGGATGGACTAACTCTTTTGATTCATTCTCCCTATAGTATTTCTCCTGATACTGCAGAAAATATTATGTGGGGTATGCATCCAAGTTTAATGTATGATAAGCATCCTGGTTTAGGAGCACTATTCCTCAAGCCATTTGTATTACTTTTTTCACCATTATTAGCGAATCTATTGGCAACATCTATTTGTATAGTTGTTACATGGCTCTATGTATATAAGATAATGAGGCTATATCTTGAGTATAAAGAAGCTATCTTTGTTACCTTGCTATCATTATTAAGCTTTTTTTATATGGGAGAATTTTTTCTTCAATATAATCAAAATATAATACTGCTACCATTTTGGACAGCAAGTGCTTATTTTTTTATAAAAGCTATAGATTCTAATAGAACTATCTATTGGCTTTTAACTGCTTTAATAGTTGCTTTAGCAGTGTATGCTAAGTTTCAAATAGCTATAGTAGCAGTAGCAATGCTGGCGTATTTAATATTTAATTATAAAGCTTGTTACTCTAAGAATATTTTGTTATCAGCTATATTTGGTTTTGTATTACTAATACCAGGTATGGTTTCTTTGTATGAACTTAACTTTATCACTATACATTATGCGGCAGCTAGAGTTGCTGAGCCTAATTCTAGTATGCTTTTTAACATATTTAATGGCTTATTTGATAGTATATTTCAGCTACTTAATTTTGCTGTTGCTATAGTTATTCTTGTATATTTAGCTTTTAGAAAAAATATAATAAGAGTCTACTCTAAATTATCCAATAACCAAAAAGCTATAGTTTATATAGGAGTAACGCCATATATAATCTTTTGTTTATTAGAGATGTTTAATGGAGCATTACCAACAGAGTGGTTGGTGTGTGCTACAGCATTATTTATTCCAGCTATATATATATTATTTAGACTAAAAACTATTAATATTTCTCTATACAAGATAGCGGTATTTGGTTTAGTTGTGAATTTAATTTATTTTATTGCATTTAATATTAGTACCTTCACAAATAATAAGATAGAGCATAATAACATTGGCAATGGTATTGCCGTAGTAGCCGATAATTTAATTAAAGATAATCATTTAGCTTACCCAGAGTATGCATCAGGAAGCTGGGATTATGGACTTTATCTGACAGCATTTATGAGTAAGCATCCTAACTTTGTAAGAGAGTGGTACAAGTTAAGCTCTAAAGGCCCTATGGTTATGGTTTTCCCTGGCTGTGGTGGTGAATATGGTTATATAGATAATGATATCAAAACACTCGGCTATAAGGTTATATATAAGAAGTGCCAAAATGTGCAATTAGTAGATAAAATAAAACCTCAAGAGAAACCTTTTACGTTCTATTTTGTTGAGAAGTAAGCTTTCTTATATGCACCATAAAAATTATAACTATAATAATTACACATAAAATTGGTCCAAGTATAATAGGAACCTGTTTGTCTATATGTTGACCTAAGAATCCAGAAATAAATAAGCAGATTGAAGCGCCGATTGAGCCAGACATTATCAAGAAAGAAGACACTTTAGGACTTGAGTAATTAGCATTATTTATACCATAGCCTAGAAGTGTAGGGAACATCGCCGCACATCCAAATCCTAACACTACACCACCTAATATAAATCCATAAAGACTATCAGCAATCAAGAATATTATAAATCCTATCAAAGTAATAAATGAACTTATCATAATATAAACAGCAGGCTTAATTCTTGTAAGTACGAATAGTCCTACAATCAGTCTTGAAATGGCAATAATACCCCAAAATAAGCCGATAATAAGACCGACATCTGTGACTTTTAGATGCTTAGCTTCTTGTAAATATGGTGAGAACCAATATGAAACAATATATTCGATATATACATAAATCATTATCGCTAATGCAATCAGCACTACACTAAGATTTAGAAGTTTTGGTTTAGATGATTCGAGCTTGTTATCTACGTTATCAATTTTGATAGAACTTTTATCTTCAAATTTAGTCAAAAATATAATTACTAATAACACTAAGTATAAGCATCCCATGCCTATAAATACTGCACGCCATGAGAAGTGTTCAACTATATGACCACCAATAAAGGGTACAAATGCAGATCCTGCGCCAAAGAAGAAATTTAGAACATTTAGGCGCGATTCACTTTTGCCACTTTTAGAGTATGCTGCATGAATAGTCTGACTAACAGCAGGAACTAAAAAGCCTACACAAGTACCATTTAAAAGAGCGCACAAAGCATAGATATATAAAGGAAATCCTGCTGCTATGGTAAATTGAGCGATAAGGCCTATTATCAAGGCAATTAATAAGGTATTTCTGCAACCTAAAGAGCTCATTGTTTTTGAGCTTAAGGCGTTACCTATCAAGAGACCTAATATATTCAACACATCAATATAGACAATATGTGATACATTTACATGATAATGACTAGAAATCTGGGGTGATACTAGTCCTAATATAGCTCCAAAACCACCTGTAATAAAAGCGGCTATGAAACAAATACTTACGGCTTTTATTTTTAAGTTTTCTGGGACTATAAAAGTTGATAATTGATTACTTGTATTAATTGATGCCATTACTATACTCTCTGTTTTTTTATTCCCATATTGAACTAAGCTCATGTAGCTTGACAGTTATATCACTTTTATTAGCTACATTTATCTGTAATGTATTTTCTATTATATTAGAAGGATCAAATCGCATCGTAATAGACTCTTCACCTTTATTAACAAAAAGCTCTATACTAGTTGTATCTAAGAAAATATCTACACTTACATTTTGAGATGATATATCTACTATAGAAGCCTCTGTCATAATCTCCGAGAAGTTATTTTTTATAGTTAACTGATTATTTTGATAGCTAATATTAAAGACATGATTTTGATTAGTTTTTAGAAGATTTAGTTGCCATTGCTCTTTAGAGCTAAAATCTAAATTTAGTTCTATTAGATTTGAAGGCAGAGTAATATCTTGATCGAAGTTTCTGATTTCTATAGTTTTATTTCTAAGGTTTTTATAATTATCTATAGGATAAGATAAAAGCTTACCTTTGTTCACTCTAAGCTGTCTCATTAAGCTCATAGCACCTGCAGAATCTTCTTTTGCTCGATTTTTAAAATCTTCCCAACAGTTCATCCAGCCTATGGCATATCTATTACCATTAGCTTCGAAAGTTTGTGGAGCATAAAATTCCTTCGCTGAGTCTATATATCTAAGAGGAGTCTTAGGTATGAAATGTTTGCCATCAAAATCACCAATATAGTAATACGATTGATAATTAAAATCCTTTTTATCTTTAGTTTCAAATATTGACAAAATAAGAACATATTTACCATCAAGGTAAAATAGATCTGGACACTCTAATGTTCTACCCGAGAGAGTTTTCTCTTGAAATAAGATACTATGATAAACCCAGCTCTCACCATCATCAGATCTATACAGTACAACGCTTGGATATCCATTTGCATAGGTGCCAATAATTAGGTAGTAACAGCCAAATTTTTCATCAAACCATACTTTAGTATCTCTAAAATCATAAGAACAAAAATCTGGCTTATGATTTATTACTGTTTTGGGTTTTGAGAAGTGAATAGCATCTTTGCTTTTGATGAGATTTTGTTTTTCTATAAAAACATTTGGAGTGTTGTCTAAATCTTCAAAATGCTCTGTGTAAGTCAGAAAAAGCTCATTATTGACAACTGTAGCACTTCCTGAGAAGGCGCCACCAATATATCTATCATCAAGATCGTTTTGTGGGTAAATAGCAATAGGTAGATGTTGCCAATGTATCATATCTTCAGATACTGCATGTCCCCAGTGTAGCATTGGTGTATGCTTACCATAAGGATAATGTTGATAAAACATATGATATTTACCTTTGAAGTAAACTAAGCCATTTGGATCATTTAACCAAGCTTCTTTTGCAGTGAAGTGATATTGTAGACGCTCAGTATTTCTTATATTTGAATTATCATGAGAATGACATGATTGCCATTTACCGTGTTTTAGACTAAAGCAGATACCTCCCTGCTCAAGCAAAGAATCATCATACAGCCAACCGTTCTCTATACTTACATTTTGAGTATCACAAACAATTTTTAGAGTGTATTCTTTATCAGCTTCTAGTAACCACTCAATATGATAATACTTAGTTTTTAGTGTGGTTGTTTGGATTGGATGACATTCTACAACTATGTCATTGTGATAGAGCTTAAATTGCCCATGCTGATTGGTATTATAGTCAAAAGATATTACACAGTTAGTTTTGACATTTAGGCTAAAAGAATTTTCATTGAGTTTTGTTATAAGCATTTTCAAAACAATAAAGAAGTATATAAGAAAAGTTTAAGTGACTAAATATCTATAGTCAATTTATAATCATTAAAACAAAATTAGGCTTACTATTTTGCACAATGTGTTATAGATTATATTGTTATAAATTTAGTAAAGAGAATTGATTTTGATAAAAGATATAAAGGTAAGGCAGTTTTCGGTATTGTGGTTTATAGAGTTATGGGAGAGATATGCTTTTTATAGCTTCCAAGCTTTATTTATGCTTTTTATAACAGCTAGTCATATTAGTGAGTCACAAGGGTATCTAATTTTTGGGATATTTGCTTCATTAATTTATATTACGCCAACCATAGGTGGATATATATCTGATAAAGTTATCGGCATAAAAAATGCTTTAGTTACTGGTGCAATTCTACTGTTATTAGGTTATGTTGTATTAGCAATGTCTAATGATCTTAAGCATATTAGCTGGGCGTTATCATTAATTATTGTTGGTAATGGTTTATTTAAGCCTGCTCCAACAGCGTTAATTTCAAAGATTTTTAATGACAATCCTTCACAGTCACATTCAGCATTTACACTTTATTATATGGGTGTAAATATAGGGAGTTTTTTAGCAATAGCATTTACTCCTATTATTGCAAAATATACTAGTTATTCATATGCTTTTATAATTTGTGTTATTGGTATGATTTTAGCATTATCAAATTATGCTTGGCGTGCAAGATTATTAAAAGATATTGAACCAGAGAATAAAAAAATAACCAATAAAACTAAAGCTTTAGTCTCATTGGTATGTTTATTACAAATAGCTATTTGTTATGCTTTATTTCAGATGACCGATATATCTCTGTATTTGATAATAGTTGTCTGTTTATTAACTTTTTTGTACATGCTGAATGACGCAAAAAATACTTCGAGTAAAAAAGAAAAAATACTACAGATAATCGGTGTGATTTTAGTAATTGAAGCAGTTATCTATTTTATTATTTATAACCAAATGTTTTCTACACTAGTTTTGTTTGCTGACCATAATGTAAATCTTAATTTGATTGGATTTAATGTTTCTCCAGCAACTTATGCGGCACTAGACTCTTTTTGGTTAGTAGTTCTAAGTCCTATTTTGGCAATACTGTATAAGAAGAGTGTGAGTCATTTATCAATCCCTTATAAATATTCTATAGGTACAGTGATAGCTGGGATAGCCCCATTAACATTATACTTAGTGATTATGCTAACGCAGAAAAATGGCTTTATTGATGGTAATTGGATGATTATCTACTTCTTCTTTGGAGCATTAGCTGAATTGTTAGTTGCTGCTTTAGGTTTTTCTTTGATAGCGATTTATTTTAGAAAAGAGATAGTTACGCTAGGCATGGGCTTTTTTATGCTTGCATTAGCTTTTGGCGGCGCATTATCTGGTAAACTAGGTCAGCTTGTAGCTATGCCAGAAGGTAAGATTGATCCTGTTATGAGTTTAAATATCTATCAAAATTACTTTTTATGGTTAGGTGTAATAACTATCATTTTAGGTATCGTATATGCTTTGGTAGCTAGACTAGCTACTAGTATAGCCAAGAAGAATAACATTTCTTTAGGATAAAATAATAATAGTTTTATAGTCTATTTATAATCTCATCGGTAAACTCTATCGTAGAAGCTAAATTAGTTCCTTGAGTGTATATATCTGAAGTTCTAAAGCCATCTTCAAGAGTCTTATTGATAGCACTTGCAATAGCTTCAGCTTCTGTTACTAAGCCAAATGAATAAGAAAGCATTAATGATGCAGATAAAATCTGTGCAATTGGATTGGCTTTGCCCAGACCTTTGATATCGTAAGCAGAACCACCAGAAGGCTCATATAACCCAAAACCATCTTTATTTAGGCTTATAGATGGTACTAAGCCGATAGAACCTGGTAATACAGAAGCTAAATCTGAAATAATATCGCCAAAAAGGTTACCAGTAACCATAACATCAAATTGGCTTGGATTTAGAACCATCTGCATAGCACAATTATCAACATACATATGATTAACATTTACGTTTGGATAATTTTTAGCCACTTCATTGACAATATTTCTCCATAGCCTTGATGTATCTAAGACATTAGCCTTATCTACAGATGTAAGTCTATTTGAGCGTTGAGTGGCTCTTTCAAATGCTTGTACGACAATATTTCTAATCGTATGTTCATCATATTCAGCAATATCAGTTGCACATCTTACACCATGTTCATCTGTAAAAGTTCTATGCTCACCAAAGTAGATATCTCTAGATAACTCTCTAAAGATTTCAATATCTGCACCATTTGCAATACGACTATCCTTTAGTGGACAAGCTTCTTTGAGTGCTGGAAAAATCTGGCTAGGACGGATGTTTATATTAAAACCAAAGTGTTTTCTAAGAGCTAGGATACTATTAGCCTCACAGCCTTGCCATTTTTCTTCATTTTGAGCTTCAACAGGTCCGCCAACAGAGCCAAAAAGTATTGCATCAGAGTTTTTACATATTTCTAATGTTTCTTCTGGACAGTGGCTTTTATATTTATCATAAGCAGCACCACCAACAAGAGCTTCTATATAGTTAAATCTATGATTATATTTTTTAGCAATAGAATCAAGAACTTTGATTGCTGATTCCATTACTTCAGGTCCGATTCCATCACCTGCTAATATAGCAATATTTTTTTCCATTTTAGCCTCTTTGTGATTGTTCAAATTGTTTGATTATATCTAGATGTTCAATAAGATAAGTCATGTCATCAAGTCCTTTGATAAGGCAATCTTTACGGAAAGGGTCATAATCAAAATTATAAGTATCACCATCTGCACTAACCGTTTGCTCTTGTAAGTCAATAGTTATACTAAATTTTGGATCTTCAGCCTTATCACATAATTCTTTGACAGTATCTTTGTCTAATGAGATTAACAATAAGCCATTTTTAGCAGCATTATTGAAAAATATGTCAGAAAATGATGGCGCAATTATAACTTTGATACCTGCTTGAGTTAATGCCCAAACAGCATGCTCTCTCGATGAACCGCAGCCAAAATTATCTCCAGCAATCAAAATTTCAGAATTAGAATAGTCAGGGTTATTAAAAACAAAACTACTATCTTTTTCCTTTAAGTTATGGAATAAACTTTTACCATAACCATCTTTTGTCGTTTGAGTTAGAAAGTTAGCAGGAATAATCATATCTGTATCAATATCGCTTAGCCATAAAGGAATTGCGCTAGATGTTAGTTTTTTAAAAGCTTGCATTTCTTACGACTCCTTATAGTTTATCAACACTGCAAATTTTACCCATAACAGCACTAGCAGCAACTGTTTGTGGTGAAGCAAGATGGGTTATACTTCCTTTACCTTGACGACCGATGAAGTTTCTATTTGAAGTACTAATACACCTTTGACCTTCAGGAACTTTATCATCATTCATTGCCAAGCACATTGAGCAACCAGGCATTCTGAATTCAGCACCAGCATCAGCAAAGATCTTATCTAGACCCTCGGCTATGGCGATATTTCGCACTTGTTCTGAGCCGGGAACTATATACATAGTTACATTTTTAGCAACTTGTCTGCCTTTTAGAACATTAGCTACAGCACGCATATCTTCAATGCGGCCATTGGTACAACTACCAACAAATGCCCATTGAATCTCTTTACCAAAGATATTTTCATCGGCATTAAATTTAGTATAATCATAAGCTTGTTGAGCTAGCTTGTGTTGATGAGTAGGTATATCCTTCAAGCTTGGAATCTTAGCTGAGATACTGATAGCATGTTGAGGGTTTATTCCCCATGTAACCATTGGCTCAAGTCCTTCAATGTCGACCTTGATAGTTTTGTCATAGTGAGCATTTTCATCACTGATGAAGCTATTCCAATATTCTACAGACTTGTCAAAATCATTGCCTTGAGGCGCATATTTTTTACCTTTTAGATAGCTAAAGGTTTTCTCATCAGGAGAAACTAAACCAGCTCTTGCACCACATTCTATCGACATATTACATAGCGTCATACGCTCTTCCATAGTCATATCTTTGATCGCTTGACCAACATACTCGATGACATAACCACCAGCACCACCAATACCAATATTAGCGATTAGCTTCATGATAATATCTTTAGCCGTAGCTGATTTTGACGGCTTACCAACAAACTCTACTTTCATTGTCTTTGGTCTATATTGCAAAATACAGTTAGTAGCAAGTACATGTCCAACTTCAGATGTTCCCACCCCAAATGCCAAAGCACCAAATGCCCCATGAGTTGAGGTGTGTGAGTCGCCACATACAAGAGTTATACCTGGTAATGTAAAGCCAAGCTCTGGACCTATGACATGGACAATCCCCTGGTGTTGGCTTTCAAAATCATAAAAATCAATACCAAATTCTTTAACATTGCTCCGTAATTTCTCAACTTGAGCTTGAGCAGTTTTATCTTTCATCTCTAATCTATTGATTGGTGATGTTGATATACTATGATCTACAGTCGCAATAATCGATTTCGGATTATTGATAGGTATATTTAACTCTCTAATTTTATCAAAAGCTTGAGCAGATGTTACTTCATGCATAAGCATTCTATCTATATATAAAATATCAGGAAAGTCAGGTATATGTTTTACAACGTGAGCATCCCAGATTTTATCAATAATATTTTTTGCCATTTTATTTCCTATAGTTTGTTTCTATATATAGCTTATTAGTTGCTGTTATTAATGCTTTAAGTGAGGATATCTCAATATCTTGATCTACAGCAATCCCTTCAACGACCGGACTATTTTCACCAGTTTTGATTATAATGGTGGTTTCAGATTTGGAGTTAATCCCAGCATCTTTTAATGACCTAGAGAAGTAATCTGAAATATTTATCTCTGGTATATGCTCCTGTATACCTTTTAATAGTGCTGAAAGAGCTGAGTTATCGCCATTATCAGTAATTCTATAGTCTATATTTCCAAAGAATTTTCCTTTAAGCTCAACATAGGTTTCACCATTAGATTTACCGTAGTCTATAGCTGATACATTAATAGGAGATTTAATCTGTTTATAAGCCTGTATTAGTTCTTCATCTGTGATACCTTTTCTACGCTCATGATAAATATCTTTTATTTGCTGAGCTATAGCTGCTTTTTCTTTATCATCACAAATATAACCATTTTCTTCGATAATTTTCTTAGCATGGTTACCACCTGATAATGGACCAAAAATAAAGCTAATTTCATTACCGACAGATTCTGGGTGGAATGGCTGATATGCTAGAGGATTTTTTAGTATCGCATTGGTGTGCCCACCAGAAGTGTGTCGTGCTGAGTTTAGACCTGTGATAGGGTGGTGAGGTTGTCTTGATAACATTCTTTTGCCAATAAAATCTGAAATAGTTTTAAAATTAGCAATATTAATATCATTATAATAATGACAATTTTTTTGTTTACCAAAAAGGTTTATAAACATCACACATTGTTCTAATGATGCGTTACCAGCTCTTTCACCAACACCATTGATACAGCCCTCTACTTGTGTTGCAGGACCATCAAATACAGCGTTCATAGAGTTCTCTAATGCTAATCCCAAATCATTATGACAATGTGCTGACCAGATTATATTTTTATCAGGGAATTCTTTTTTGATGATTTCAGCATGTTTAGTCATATTTTTGACAAAGTAGTTATCATTTTCACGCTCACAAGCTCCACCAATAGTGTCAGGACAGTTGATAACTGTAACACCAGCAGATACTGCAGCCCTAAAAACATCAGTAACATAGTCAAAAGTATCACCTAGTCTTGAATATCCTTCTGCACTAAACTCGACTTCAAAGCCTTGATCACTAGCTAGCTTAATTAACTCATAAACATTTTTGATATTCTGCTTGTTATCATTTTTGCTACCAAGACTAGCTTGAGCTAGATTTGGATCTACAGGCAAATACATATGAACTCTAGCTTTACCTATTGCTAATGATGGACGTAATGCATCCATTGTGATCTCTACTTGGTTTTTTCTTAACTGACATAGTCCAGCAATAACCATATTAGAGTTTTTCTCAGCCATTCTTTTTGAGATAGTATTTACTATTTCAAAATCTGTATTACTTGCTGAAGGGAAACCTGCTTCTAGGACATCGATATTTAGCTTATCTGCAAGATCTGCATACGCAATATTATCTTCAAAAGACATTCCAGCTCCAGGAGACTGTTGCCCATCTCTAAGAGTTGTATCAAAAATATAAATTTTCTTTTTATCCATTTCACTGGCTCCTATACATAAGTTAAAGCATCTTTATAAGCTTCGCCTTTTTTAAGTTTTTCAAAGACTTCTTTTATTTGATTGGTTATTGTGTGGTCATTACTTTTTAACTTATTATCATCTATACTTGCCACAGGAGTGATTTCAGCAGCAGTTCCACAGAAGAAAGCCTCATCTGCATTTATTAGCTTATCAACTTTAAACAAGCGTTCTGTAACTTTATAGCCCAAATCTTTAGCAATTTGGATTATAAGCTTACGAGTTATCCCATCTAGTATAGTTCCTAATGGAGTTGTTATAACTTCATTATCTTTGACAAAAAATACATTCATGGCAGCACCTTCAGCCACATTGCCATCAGCATCTAGAAGCAGAGATTCATGGTAATGCGTACCAAGAGTCTCTCTAGAAGCTAATATACTGTTGACATAGTGACCACCAATTTTCGCATCACAGACAGTAGAGCGAGGATGAATTCTTATATATTTACTAACTTTGATATCTACTTTATCAGCAGCCATATATTTACCCATATCTATGCAATAGATAGTGATATCAACAGGGTGATCTTTCGCTGGTAAAACACTAACTCCTCCTTCAGCAAAATATGCCAACGGTCTTATATAGCAAGATTTTTTACCACTAGCTCTGATAGTATCTAATACAGCTTGGCATAGTTCATCAAGGGTATATTTACACGTCATGCCTAGGACACTCATCGAGTACATAAATCTTTGCATATGCTCTTTTAGTTTTAAAACACCTACACCATTAGGAGTATCATAGGCTCTTATACCTTCAAATACAGATGACCCGTAATGCAAAGAGTGAGTATCTATACCAACTTTTGCCTTTTCATAGGAGATTATCTCGCCATTTTTCCAAATTTTATCTATCATATTGACCCTCGATATTTTGTAATTATTTAAAATATATTTTTATGCAACAATGTCTAAAATTATAGACAGAGGAGTTTTGTGCTGAGGGAGAGGAGTGCTTGAGAAGAGTTACTTTGAGATTTGATTTTTTGAGAAAACATAGCAGTGGCTGTTTTACCACTACCAACTGCTTCGACTATAGAGAAATTACTCCCTTTTTGTCTTCGTATCTGCATACATGAATCTACTTTTTTATGCATTTTCCCTTAGCTTTTGATTAAAGGATATTTTATTTAAAATACCACTATATAAAACTCAATATAGTTATTGTAGCCATATAATATTTTAGAGTAAACCTTGATTTAGCTTAACTAGTGAAATTTTTTGAAAGGGAAGAATTTAAAAGAGAGTTAATTATCTGCGATCAGCATAAATTTTTGCTTGAGCAGCTGATAATCTTGCTATAGGAACTCTAAAAGGAGAGCAAGATACATAGTCAAGATCCAAATCATGACAGAAACCAACAGAGTATGGCTCACCACCATGCTCGCCACATATACCCATTTTAGCATTTGGATTAACAGCTTTGACACCTTCTTTAGCTATTTCCATCAGTTTACCTACACCTTTAGGATCTAGTCTAGCAAATGGATCGAAGCTTAAAATACCCTTTTCAAGGTAGTCTTTAATGAATTTATTAGCATCGTCTCTGCTAAAGCCAAAAGTCATCTGAGTTAAATCATTTGTACCAAATGAGAAGAACTCACTGCCAGCTTCAGCAAGCAGGCCTGCACCAATAGCTCCACGAGGAGTTTCTAGCATTACACCAACTTTATAGTCGATATCTATTTTTTCACGTTTAAGAATTGTGTTAGCAACTTCTCTAACTATACCGCTTAGTAATTTGAACTCTCCAAGAGTACTAACTAATGGAATCATAAGCTCAGGTTTAACTTCAATTCCCATACGTTTGCTTGAAATTGCCGCATAGATGATAGCTTTAGTTTGCATCTCGATGATTTCTGGATATGTCACAGCGAGTCTACAGCCTCTATGACCCATCATAGGATTCATTTCATTTAAAGCTTCTATACGAGCTTCTAACTCACTGTAGCTAATATTAAATTCGCGGGCTAGATCATCAATCTCATCAACTTCATGAGGTAAGAATTCATGTAGAGGAGGATCTATAAATCTGATAGTTACAGCTAGATTATCCATAGCCTCAAAAAGCTCTTCAAAGTCTTGTTGCTGTACTGGAAGCAACTTATCCAAAGCCTTTTGTCTTTCTTTTTTATCTTTAGCTAAGATCATTTGTCTAACATAAGATATGCGATCCTCTTCAAAAAACATGTGTTCTGTACGGCATAGTCCGATACCTTCAGCACCATACGCTCTAGCAACAGAAGCATCTTTGAATGTATCAGCATTACATCTAACACGAAGCTTACGAACATTGTCAACAAATTTCATAAACTCTTCAAAGTCTTGAGTAACTTCAGGATCAACAGTTTTGATAATACCTCTGTATACAGTACCTTTTGTACCGTCAAGAGATAAATAATCACCCTCAGAGAAAACTTGACCTCTCTCAAAAGTAATAGTTTTTTTATCTTCATCGATTCTAGCTGCTTCTAATCCAGATACGCAACATTTACCCATTCCACGAGCTACTACAGCAGCGTGAGATGTCATACCACCACGTAGAGTTAAGATACCATTACAAGCATTCATACCTGCTATATCTTCAGGAGAAGTTTCAATTCTAACTAGGATAGTTTTTTCCTCACCACGAGCCTTAGCTGCTAGCAAAGATTCAACATCAAAATATATTCTACCACTTGCAGCACCCGGTGAAGCACCTAATGCAGAACCAAGAGGGCGCTTAGAAGCAAGAGCTTTTTCATCAAATTTAGGATGTAGTAGTTGCTCTAGCAAGTGAGGTTCAACCATCATCACAGCCTCTTCGTTTGTGATTAGGCCTTCTTTAGCCATATCAACAGCTATTTTCAAAGCTGCTTTTGCAGTTCTTTTACCATTTCTTGTTTGCAGCATGAAAAGCTTACCATCTTCGATAGTAAACTCCATATCTTGCATATCTTTGTAGACATTTTCTAAATTTTTAGCAATTTTTACAAAGTCATTAAACACTTCTGGCATTTTGTCTTTCAAAGTTGAGATATGTGCAGGAGTTCTGGTACCCGCAACTACATCTTCACCTTGAGCATTGATCAAATATTCACCAAAAAGTTCATTCTCTCCAGTGGAAGGGTTTCTTGTAAAAGCAACACCTGTACCAGAGTTATTTCCAGAGTTACCATAGACCATTTCTTGGACGTTAACAGCCGTACCCCAGTTATTCGAGATATTATTGATTTCTCTATATATGATTGCTCTTTCAGCATTCCATGATCTAAATACAGCCTCTACAGCTGCTAGAAGTTGTTCAACAGGATCTATCGGGAATTCTTTGCCAACTAGATCTTTGTAGACTTTCTTATATTCTGCAACAATATCTTTATAGTCTTGAGCACTTAGATCGCAGTCATTTTTGACATTTCTCTTTTCTTTTTTATCATCAAGTATTTTATCGAAAGGTTTTTTCTCACAGTCCATAACAACATCTGCAAACATCATTATGAATCTTCTGTAGCTGTCATAAACAAACTGCTCGTTATTTGTCTTTGCTACCATAGCTCTTGCAACTTCATCATTTAGACCAAGGTTTAGAACTGTGTCCATCATACCTGGCATAGAAACTCTAGCACCAGAACGCACGGATACAAGTAGTGGATTACTTCCTCCACCAAAAGTTTTGCCTGTTCTTTTTTCTAAATTTGCAACATTTGCAAAAATTTGTTCTTTAACCTGATCATTCAGTTTTTGACGGTCATCATAGTATTTTAGGCATGCTTCTGTAGTTACTGTAAAGCCATCTGGTACAGGCAATCCACTATTAAGCATCTCACTAAGATTAGCTCCTTTACCACCTAACAAATCACGCATAGACTTATTACCTTCGCTAAAGGCATAGACAAATTTCGACATAAAAACTCCTCTCAAGTTTTTCATAAAATTAATTTGAAACTAAGCATACTCTCAAGTATACCTAATCTTCATCATAGCACATTTGCTGAGCTAGGTTAAAGATTTTTTGTGATGTATTTAAAAAACTTTTAGAAATTCAGTAATGGACTATTAAACAGATAAAAGTTTTTGTCTATAGAACTTTAACTCAGAAATAGACTCTCTAATGTCATCTAGAGCTTGGTGTGTAGATTTTTTATAGAAGCTCTCGCCATCACCCCAATATTCATTGAGAAGCTTTAAGCTTGTAACATCAAGCATTCTATAATGGCAGTAGTCGTCTATATCAGGCATATACTTTGCTAAGAATCTTCTATCCTGCCATATTGAATTACCACATAGAGGAGAACTTTGATAAGGGACATATTGTTTTATAAAATCTAAGGTTTTTCGCTCAGCTTCTTTTAATGAAGTCTTACTATCTTTTACTCTCTGAGTTAGACCTGTTTCTCCATGAACCTTTATACACCACTCATTCATTGTATTTAGAATTTCATCTGATTGGTGGATTGCTATTGGCTCTGCTTCTGCAATGATATTTAGGTCTTTATCTGTAATAATTGTAGCTATTTCAATAATTGCGCAACTATCAACATCTAACCCCGTCATTTCAAGGTCAATCCAGATCAAGTTATCTGTAGATTGCATTTACTTAATCCTTTACTCTTGATACATAGGTCGAAGTTCTAGTGTCAACTTTTATGATTTCACCAGTTTGTACAAAAAGAGGTACTCTAACTACCGCACCAGTAGATAGTGTTGCTGGTTTGCCACCTGTGCCTGCAGTATCACCTTTAAGACCAGGATCTGTCTCAATAATTTCTAAGTTAACAAAGTTCGGAGGGATGATGGAGATGGGTTGGCCATTAAAAAGAATTACTTGATATTCATCTTGATCCTTGAGCCATTTTTTTGTTTCACCAAGAGCATCTTGGGAAACCATATATTGCTCAAAAGTTTCTGGATGCATAAAGACATAGCACTCACCATCAAAGTATGAGTAAACAGCAGATAATTCTTCAACATCTGCAGCCTCAACAGATTCGCCAGATTTAAAAGTTTTTTCAACTACTCTGTCATTTAATAGGTTTTTTAGTTTAACCCTATTAAATGCCTGACCTTTACCTGGTTTTACAAATTCATTTTCAATAATAACCATTGGGTTGCCATCAATTAAAACTTTCAGGCCACCCTTAAACTCATTAGTACTATAACTAGCCATTTTTAAATCCTTATTTAGTTTAGTAAGATTCTAATTCCAACATTCTAATTCCAACATTCTTGAGGAGTCTTATTTACAATACCCCCATCAACTTCAAGTTCTATATTTCTGCATGGAGTATCAGCTGTTTGTGAATTCTGAGCAATTGCCGTTAATACATAGCTAACTTCTGGGCACTCCGGCTCACCAGAGCAGTATGTAAGGCGATAGTAATTATTTTGAGTATTTTCATGATAAAAGCTACTTATCGTACTACCAGAAGGAAAAGACCCAAAACGGATTTCAAAATTATCAGCCGCACTAGCTGCTGAAAGCAGCTCAGAGGTTGCTTCAGTTCGGTGATTTCTCAGTATATAGTTGTTATACATTGGTATGCCAATTGATGCGAGAATTGCTATTATCGCGATTACAACCATTAACTCAACTAATGAAAATCCTTTTTTTTTATTATTTATCGGCATATCAACACTACTTTAATATATTTGAGGTTCGCCATTTGGTCTAGTTCTATAGCGACGATGTTGCCATAAGTATTGCTCTGGGTATTTACTTATAGCATCCTCTAAAAACTTATTTGTTATTTCAGCATCTTTATATGCATCTCCTGTGAACTCTAGAGGTTCTCCCATTACTATTTTATATTTTTTTAGGCACTTTTCCCTAACATAATATACAGGTAATACTACAGAGTCTGTTTTTTCAGCTAACCATGGAGTTACTGTCAAAGTTGAACATAAAGTTCCAAAAAATGGAGCAAAAATAGAGTTTTCAAGCCCAGTGCTTTCTAAACCAAAGTCTTGATCTGGGGCGTACCACATAGAGTAGCCTCTTTTTAAGCTTTTAATAACACTTATTAAGTTTTTACTATCTAGACATCTATAGATGTTTTTTTCACGGTATTTTTTGATTAGCTCTTCAAGAAGATCATTAGTGTTCTTTTGGTACATAACTGTAAGAGGAGGATGATTTTCTGCTACATAACGTCCAACTATTTCTATACAGTGAAAGTGAAAACCTAGGAATATAACATTTGTATTCGGGTTTTCATGATATCTTTTAAAAATCTCTAATGAGTTTTCTTCCCATTCAAACTCTATTTCACTGAACCTTTTTTTTGATAAAAACCAAGCGGCAGTAGTTTCAGCTCCTGATAGAACCATAGAATAATAGCTTTTATCAACAAGTTTATTTATTTCTTTCAAAGACTTTTCTGGGAATGCAATCTTTAGATTTTCTCGAGCAATTCGATTTCTGCTTTTTAAGAATGGTTTAATAACAATACCAATAGCAAGCACTATATACTTATGAGTAAAAAGAGGTAACTTGGAGCCAAAGTTCATTATACCTACAATAACCCAAATACCCCAGTTCTTCGGTTTAAGCTTGTTACTATTCATCAGTATCTTTAAATTAAAATCTTAAACCTATTTTAACATACACTTTTTTAATCATAAACATTAATAAATCTTTTCTTCTCCTGGAGGTCTTGTCTTATAGCGACGATGTTGCCATAGATACTGCTCAGGATGTTTTTTTATGATATCTTCAAGAATTTTATTTGTCAGTTTTGCATCTTCAAAATCATCACCAGTAAATGTGATTGGGTCACCTGTTATAATACTGTAGCCAGAGAAATTTGGCTTTCTGATATAGTATGCAGGGATTACTGTTGAGCCAGTCTTTTTTGCTAACCACGGTGTTACAGTTAGAGTGGTGCAAAGTTTACCAAAAAATGGAGCAAAAACTACATGCTCTTTAAAGTCTTGATCTGGTGCATACCACATTGACACTTTTCTCTTCAAACTTTTTATAACAGAAATAATATTTTTCCTTTGGAAGCATTCAGTTACATATCTCTTTCGGGATGAGGTGATTATGTGTTCCATTAGGGGATTTTTGTGATATTGATACATTACGGTAAATGGACTATAGTGTTCACCAATATATCTACCAGCTATTTCAAGACAATGGAAGTGAAAACCCAGTACTAACAATGTTTTATCTTTATCATAATGAATTTGATCAAATGTTTTTAGGTCATTGTTAAAAGGAATTTTGTTAAAGTTTTTTTTAGTCATAAACCAGGATATTAGACTTTCAAACCCTGCCATACTTGCAGATTTGTAACTCTCATTAGCCAGTTTCTTTATCTCTTGATCCGATTTGTCGGGGAATGCGATTTTAAGATTTGTTATAGCAATCTGTTGACGTTTTTTTAATAGAGGTTTTGCCAAAAAACCTATACCTAACGCAATTCGCATCAACACACTGTAAGGGAGTGCGTTTACTAAAACCTTAGCGATCCAGATTATAATCCATAAACCCCAATATTTTGGTTTAAGTAGAGATTTATCCATATTACTTTTTATGAGTAGCTTGGTAATGTCTTGTAATAATCCATTGTTGTAAGATACTGATTACGTTGTTAGTTAACCAGTATAGTACTAGACCAGATGGGAATGAAGCAAATAAGAATGTGAATATTACAGGTAAGAACATCATTATCTTAGCTTGCATAGGATCTGCAGGAGCTGGAGATAGTTTTTGTTGTAAGAACATTGATATACCCATAAGTATAGGTAACACAAAGTAAGGATCCTTCATAGATAAGTCGTGAATCCAGAAGATAAATGGAGCTTGTCTTAACTCTACGGATTCTAGCAATACCCAGTACAGTGAAATGAAAATAGGAATCTGTATAAGCATAGGCAAACAACCACTTAGAGGGTTTACCTTCTCTTCTTTATACATTTCCATCATTTTCTTACCTAGAGCCTGACGATCATCTTTATATGTTTCTTGTAAGCGTTTGATTCTAGGTTGTAACATTCTCATTTTTGCCATAGAGCGATAACTCTTAGCAGAAAGAGGATAGAATATGAGCTTAATCAGGCAGGTTACAAGGATAATAGCTAAGCCCCAGTTACCTACTAGTGAATGTATGTGATTCATCACCCAGAAAATTATTTCTGAGAAGAATGATAACATTCCGTAATCTAGAGTTTTTTCTAGGCTAGGAGCTAAATCTACTAAGTTGGCTTTAATAATTGGTCCACTATATAGTACTGAGTCTATATTTTCTGATTGACCAGGTGCGATCGAAAGTCCAGTGTAAGCACCTGCTTCAAATACATCATTGTTTAGGTTTTTATAGTAAATTTTTGAGTCATTTGATTGTGGAATCCAAGCGCTCATAAAGTAATGCTGTATGAAAGCAACCCAACCTAGACCTTGACTACTTATAACCGTTGGCTGACCGTTAGTTTTTGAAATGTCTTTGAAAGATTCTTTTCTGAAAGAGTCATTAGCTGTTGAGTAAGCGACACCAGTAAAAGTATAGCTGTGAGCATTTAATAGGCTAAAGCTATCGCCCGCTGGATTAAAGTCTCTAGCTAATGAGTCATCAATAATAACATTTACAGGCGCTGAAGTTGTATTTTTAATATTCTGAGATACAGATATATTGTATTTAGCATCATCAAAAGTATATGTTCTAGTTATTTCTAACCCATCAACATTTCCAGTAAGAGTTAGTACCTGTTTTCCATTTTCTTTTTTGATTCCCTGGCTTTCAAAATTGACATCAATAGGCTTTTTGTTGATAACAATAGTACTTTTGGCAATATATTCTGAACCTTGCTTATTTGTAAGTAGAGACATTGGGGTTTTATCATCAAGACTAATGCTATAATCTTCTAATGATGCTGAAATAATAGCACCATCAAGTAAGCTGACCTTAAGATTTTTGAATACATCTGTGTTAATAGTTACGCTTTTAGCATCATCATATTTTGAGAAACTTGTAGTTTTCGTTAATGATGCTTTTGCATCAGATGTTGACACGTTCGTTGTGGCAGGAGTATCACTATTATAGTGACTATTGTCTTGTTGAGTTTGAGTCGTTTGTGATTGACTGCTTTTTGATGGGAAAGTTTGCTCCCATCTACCCATCAATGAGATAAGCATTATAGCTATCGTGACTAATAGTAGTATTCTTATATGATTAGCTTTCATTGTTTATTATTAACCTTTTTATTTTTACAAGGAACCGGATCGTAGTAGTCTCTTTTTGCAAACGGATGACATCTTAAGAGCCTACGGGTACTTAAATATAATCCCTTTAGTATACCATGAGTTTTTAGAGCTTCTAGAGCATATTCTGAACAAGTAGGATAATATCTGCATCTAGCAGGTATAAAGGGGCTTATACAATAGCGGTATAAATTGATTAGAGCTATAAAAGGAACTAGTGTAATTCTTTTAAAAAATTTTCGAAATTTTTTATCGAGTGCCACAATTCTTCCTTAGTCGCTTGAGCAGCTGGTTTTTTACTTAAAACTATCAAGCATTTGTGTTCTAAGATATCTTTGTGTAAGCGAAAAGATTCTTTAATAAGTCTTCTACAAAGATTTCTTTTAGTAGCCTTTTTGATGCTTTTTTTTGGTAAGATTGCACAAATACCTGGCTCTTTATGAGTTCTGTGACTTAAAAGGAATGTGAAATGTAGTGTGCTGAGTTTTTTATCTACATTACCAAAGGCTTGTTTAATCTCACTTTTATCGAGTATATTTTGCTTTGTTAGGCAAAAGTTACGCTGCAAGCTTTGCTCTACCTTTAGCTCTTCTGTTTCTAATAACTTTTCTTCCGCTTAATGTTTTCATGCGAGCACGGAAGCCATGAGTTCTTTTTCTTTTTAAGTTTGAAGGTTGGAATGTTCTTTTCATTTTAATTTCCTCTTTAAAATTCTAATCTTTATTTAATACATTACAGAAATAGTTTCGGTATTCTATAGAAAAAACCTTAGTTAGTCAAATACTAATTGCTAGAGTTGGAGCATGGTATTAGATTCATCTCTGATAATTGTTTCCAAGATTTATCAGGACAGTTTTTAGGTTTTTCAGAGGGGAAGCAGTAACCTTGCCATCCTCTATAGTTTTCAACCTCTAAACATTTTTTGAACTTTTTGACGCTGAGGTATGCAGGTGTCCAAGTTGCGGAGTTTGAGCCAACTAGTTGTTCTTGTTGCTTAGGTTGGTCTATGGCTGGTATGTTACCCTCTTTAGCTTCCTTACTTAAAGGAGATGGTGTAGCATTCATTGCCATAGGTGTTGCATGATCATTGGGTTTGACTGAGTTAGCCTCCGTTAAGGCAGGATTAACGTTAACATTAGAGCCACTACTAGCTAAGCTATTGTCTATTGTGGTATTTGCAGAAAAACCAATAGAAACATACAGCGCAGCCACAAAGAAAGTACATATTTTTTTCATTTTCTTATAACAAGTATGTCAATTTATATAACTCATATAATATTTATTTTCTTTCCAGTATTCAAGTTAATGATTCTTGCTATGATATAATTCATACAAAATTTACAAGGTTTTTTTAATTTTATGCAAGATTTGTATCATGTAATTGGTTATCCGGTTAAACATAGTTTATCTCCCAAAATTCAGATGGAATTAGCTGAGCAATATCATCAAGATATACTTTTTACAGCTGTTGAAATTAAGCCAGAGAATCTAGAAACAAAGATTAAAGAGTTCCGTGATAATTCTCAAATTAAAGGGTTAAGTGTAACTGTACCACATAAGGAAAAAGTATACGATTTGGCAGATGATGCAGATGATACTGCTAAGGCTGTTAAAGCTGCTAGTAATGTTGTTTTTACCGAAGATCGTAAAATGATAGCTCTAAACTATGATGGTTTGGGCATAGTTAATGATATTAAGAATAACTACAAAATAGGTTTTGTAGGTAAAAAGGTTCTTGTTGTGGGTGCCGGAGGAGCTGCCAAAGCAGTTATTGCAGCAGTTATCAAAGAGTTCCCATTATCTGTGAGTATTACTAATAGAACCAAAGTAAAGGCAGATGCAGTAAAAGGTCTATTCGGGTTAGATGATAAAATAGATGTGATTGATTTTGATGATATCAAAGAATCATTTGATATCGTGATTAATTCAACATCATCAAGTATTTATGGTGAATTGCTTCCTTTACAGAAAACAAATTTTAATAGAAACGCATTTGCTTATGATTTGATGTATAGTTCAGATGGTGGGACTATTTTTACAAAATGGTGCGAAGATAACGGTATTAAGGCTGCAGATGGTAAAGGAATGTTAAAAGAGCTTAGTCTTGCAGTATTTAAGTATTGGCGAGGATTATGACTAATGTAGTCATTGTGCTAAAATATTTCTATGTGGTATCTACTAGCATAACTGCTTCTGAAGGTTAAGTTGAAAAAAAAGATATTATTCCTTGGAGTCGGTGGTATTGGAGTTTCAGCGCTGGCTATTGCAGCCAAAAGGTTAGGTGCAGATGTTGCTGGTTATGATAGTGTACCGAATAAGCTAACTGCTAAGCTAGAATCTTCAGGTATTTCAATATTTTCAAGTCCCACTAGTATTGATGTTTCAGTCTATGATACTGTAGTATACTCAAGTGCAATTCTTGATAGCCATCCATTGTTGTCAAAGGCACGTGCTTTAGGTGTACAGTGTTTACAAAGAGCTATGTTTCTGGCGTTGTTAATGAAAGATTTTAGATATAGCATAGCAGTCACCGGAACTCACGGTAAGACTACAACATCAAGTATTTTAGCTACATTGCTATGTAAGCTTGATACAACTAGTAGTTTTGTTGTTGGTGGTGTAGTTAAATATGCTGACTCTAATATTCAGGTTAATGGTACCGACAGATTAGTCATAGAAGCAGATGAAAGTGATGCTTCATTTTTATATCTAAACCCAAATGTCGCAATAGTTACGAATATTGATCTTGATCATATGTCGACATATAAAAATAGCTATGACAATTTACTTGAGAACTTTGCAAATTTTTTGATGAAAGAAAGTATCGAAAATATATATTTGTGTGTTGATGATTATGGTTGCAATGATTTGCTAGAGAGGTATCGTTCACAAGTAATAGGAAATATTGTATCTTATGGGTTTGCTACAAACGCAAGTGCTCAAATATATGACTACAGGGTAAATGGAAGCTTAACCTCGTTCTCTATTGAATATAAGTCTAGCAAATATGATTTTAAATTAGAGTTGCCTGGCAAATATAATGTTCAAAATGCTGCAGCATGTGTAATAACATGTCTAGACCTGGGGTTTAGGTATGAGGATATTTATAAAGCATTAATTACTGTGAAAGGTGTTGTGAGAAGGTTTGATATATATGCTAAGCGAATATTGGGTCATGAGATTCCTGTTGTTGATGATTATGGACACCATCCTGTAGAAGTTGTAAGTAGCATTGGAGCTGTGAGAGATAGGTATCCGGATAAAAAAATAATACATGTCTTTCAGCCACATAGATACACGCGCAATAGGGATTTGTTAACGGACTGGTCAAAAGCCTTATCTTTAGCCGATCAGCTAATAATACTTCCAACATATTCAGCGGGAGAGCAGGTTATACAGGGAGCTGAGAGCCAAGATCTTATCAGAAATATCCCAAAAGCGCTTATGGCTGATAGTTTTGATCATGTGCTTTCTCTCTTAGAGAAGCTTGTGGATGATAATACGGTTGTGTTAATTCAAGGAGCGGGAGATATTACAAATTTGGTGGGTATGATAGGTGAATAGTATAGAAAAAGGAGCTCTTTATGTTGTATCAACGCCTATTGGTAATTTACAAGATATAACTTACAGAGCTATGAACATTCTGAGTGATGTTGATGTGATTCTAGCAGAAGATACACGAATGACAGCTAAACTATTGGCGAGCCTTAATATTCGTGGTAATCAGAAGTTAATTTCTTGCCATGATTTTAATGAAGGGTCACGAGTTGATTATGTCAAAGAGCTTTTGAGTGAAGATAATAGAGTAGCTCTGGTTAGTGATGCAGGTACACCATTAATTTCAGATCCTGGTTATAAAATAGTTGCGAGCTTACGCAAGGACGGTTATAAAGTAATTCCAATACCAGGTGTTAGTGCTGTTATTACAGCACTATCTGCTGCAGGCATACCGTCTGATAGTTTTATGTTTAAAGGATTTTTGTCAGCAAAACAAGCTAAAAGGCAACAGCAAATCCGTGACTTCCAACAAGCAAATACAACAGTAGTAATATATGAGTCTGTACATAGAATTACATATCTTTTGAATGATTTGTTAGAGATAATGCCTCATAATAATATCGTTGTTGCTAAGGAACTTACCAAGCAGTTTGAAAAATTTGTTGCTGGTTCAGTAGAAGAAGTGCATAAGTTTTTTAAGGATAATCAAGATGTCGTAAGAGGTGAGTTTGTCGTTATTATTGATTGTAATAATGGCGAGGTTGACGAGCAAAGCAATTTAAAAGTTGATATTGATGACCTACTAAAAGATCTGCTTGAAGATATTCCCGTCAAAAAAGCAGTGAAGCTGGTAGTTAAACTAACTGGTGCAAAAAAGAATGATATATACGAAAGGGCATTAGTCATAAAAAAAGAAGTAACTGGTTAGTTTATTTACTAGTTTTGAAGTTCTGTATTTGTACTCTTAGCATGTTGATTCTGAATATTCTTCGGAAGCTGGCTTTCAAAGCCTTTTAAAAAAGAGTCTTTATCTTGCTGGTTTTCTAGATTAGTGCTATAGAATGCGCCCATGATATAACTAAACTCAGCTACTTGCTGTTTTGAAAGAGTATATTTTTTGTTATTTAAACCTGCCTTCATGCCACTAATAAATGATTTTTCATCTAGAGTTGATGGATTATGATTTTTAGGTATTTTAAACAAATTAAAACCTAAGCTATAGCTAAACTGATCTTTGCTGATATCTTTAGGAAGAGCTTGAGTATTGCTTTTTAGTATTTCTCTGAGTTTTGTGTTTTCTATAAGCTTAAATTTTGGTTTAGCGCTATTATAATGATCAGATATTCCAGCTATAACCGCTTGTGGATTGTATAGATCATTTTTCGGTTTGGGAGTAAACAGGAAGCCTTTTTTAAGGCTACTTTCACCAGTTCTATACCCCATCGAGAAACTAACTTTTTCTGTATCATAATCTTTTAAGGAAATACTATCTTGATTATTTATTCTATCTCTTAGACCTTTATAGAAGTCTTCTAAAGAGTATTTTTCATCCGTACCACAGATGTTTTTATCTTTGAGTTCTTTTGCAAGACTGACAGCGTTATTGAAATAGTTTTGAGAGCTTGTATTTTCTATTTGTGAGCTGATACCTAAGGAGACGCTTAGTATACAAATTAGATATATATATAAATTTTTAAGAATTTTGGTTAGCATAAATTCAAAAACACATTTGTGCTAATAGATTGTTTTGTTGCTATACTATAAATATAAAACTATAAAAATAAAATATTATGCTACAGCGCGTGTTTTATACTTTAGGTCAGATGTTTAAATGGCGAAAAGCTCTTAGGCTATCAGATACTAATCATTTGGAGACTATAATAAATTTAACTCCAGAGATGCTAGTTAAGAATCGAGTAAAATATCTTGCTTTAGATTTTGATGGGGTTTTAGCAAGTCACGGTAAGCCTGAAATGCATCCTGAAGTTATGGGTTGGCTTACGAAATTTGTTACTAAATTTTCAGAAGATAGAGTTTTTATTCTTTCTAATAAGCCTACTCAAGAACGACTAAAATATTTTAACAAACATTTTCCTCAGATAAGATTTATATCTGGTGTTGCAAAAAAACCTTATCCAGATGGTCTTAATAAAATACTAGAATTGGTTGGTTGCCAGCCTGGCGAGTTAGCGCTTGTTGATGATAGGTTGTTAACAGGATGTCTTGCTTGCTTGATAGCAGGTTGTTATCCGATACTGATAACTAGTCCCTATGTTGATAGAGATAATTACACAAAAGAAGAGAGATTCTTTGGTTTTCTTCGCTATTGCGAGCAAAAAATATTTCCGCCTAAAGCGTAATTACTAGTATTTTGTTTGATTATTACTTAATATTATATTAGTAGCTTTAAATTAAAATTTACTTATGACAAAAAGAATTTTCTGGTTGGCTTCAATGCTCTTTTGGAGTATTGGCTTTTCTAATCCTACATTTACTCAAACTTTTTTTGATGACCATGATTACTCGACTGAAGGAAACTTTGCGGTCAAGAATCAGGGCTATCGAAATGATGCGAAAATAAAAATATATAATCATGATTTTAGTAAGGATGATTCAGAAAATTATAATTGTTCTTTTACCAGCTCTGGAGAAGTAAGATGCGGAGATTATCAGATTAAAACCCCTAAATTTAAAGACAAAGATGTGGCTAAAAAGATATCTCGACATTATAAAAAACTTCAGGATGTCAAAGGTGTGAGTAAGGGTGATGACTTTAACTGTGCTCTTGATGATAATAACGATGTCTATTGCTGGGGTGATAATAAGAGAGGACAGCTAGGAAGTGATACTGGTGCGAAAAAAGTCAAAAAGCCTTTAAGAGTAGACATAGATAATAGTATTAACTTCAAGAAGGTGTATACAAAAGCTCACTATGCGTGCGCTTTAGATGAAGAGGGTCATGCATATTGTTGGGGTGATGGAAGTAATGGTGAGGTTGGTAATGGTAAAAAAGATCTTTTTGATAAACCACAGAAAGTCCAGACAGATATCGAATTTAGCAGATTAAGCATGGCGACTACTTATACCTGTGGTATTGAAAAAGATACAAATGATCTATATTGTTGGGGTAAAAGTCAAAATGGTCAAAAAAATCTCGATTCAACTGTACCTGTAAAAATGTAGCCACAAATGCCTCACGATACAAAGCGCTTTCTTACAAACTCTAAAAGTTCTAAGATACTTACTGAAATTATTAATCAACTTGAAGATTGTGAAGAGTTTGTTATAAGTGTTGCTTTTGTGACTTTAGGTGGAGTTATTTGTATTTTAGAGACTTTGCGTCAATTAAACACTCAAGGCGTAAAGGGAAAAATCTTAACAGGATGTTATCTGAATTTTACAGAACCTAAAGCCCTTGAGAAGCTTATGGAATTTGATAACATCGAGCTAAAAGTTCTTAGCGATGATAATTTTCATGCCAAAGGTTTCTTTTTTCGTAATAAGGAGAATTGGCGAATAATTCTTGGTAGCTCAAACCTTACTCAGTCAGCACTTACAGTGAATAATGAATGGAATCTGCTTTTTGAAACTTCTAATAATGACTCAACAACGGAGCAAATTTTAGCAGAATTTGATTATCTTTTTGCTAAAGCAGAATATGCTAGAGATATCATTCAGGAATACAGTCAAATATATCAACAAATAAGTAGTGATATTGCTAGCTATAGATCTATCGACACTAAAATATCTCCCAATAAGGTTCAACAAGATGCACTTGAGAATCTGGATCAATTAAGACAGAAAGGCAAAAATAAAGCATTAATAATTAGTGCCACTGGGACTGGAAAAACTTTTTTGAGTGCTTTTGATGTAGCAAAAGTAAAGCCGAAAAGGTGTTTGTTTATAGTGCATCGTACTAATATTGCAATAAAGGCAAAAGAGACTTTTGAAAAAGTAATAAAAGATAAAACACTTGGTCTTTATACAGGAGAAGTTAAAGGTCCTGCAGATTATCTATTTGCTACGGTACAAACGCTAAAAAACCTTAAAACATTAGCAAGCTTTGAGACAAATGAGTTTGACTATATTATAGTTGATGAAGTTCATCATGCAGAAGCACAAAGTTATAAAAAAGTTTTATCACACTTTAAGCCAAAGTTTTTACTTGGGATGACTGCTACTCCAGAGCGGAGTGATAATGCTGATATCTTTAAGCTTTTTGATTATAACATTGCTTATGAAATTAGGCTTCATCAGGCATTAGAATATAATTTTCTTTGTCCATTTCACTATTTTGCTATAGAGGATTTTTATTTAGAATCAGAGCAGGTTTTTGCGAAGGATTTTTCTAAATTAATTAGTGACCAACGAGTTGAGCATATTATTGATAAGGCTAATTTTTATGGTTATAGTGGCAAATCGCGATCAGCTTTAATGTTTGTTAGTAATGTTGATGAGGCAGTACAGCTTGCGACTAAGCTCAGTCAAAGAGGTATCAAAGCTAAAGCTTTATCAAGTCAAGACTCAGAGCGTGTAAGACAAGAAACTATTGGTGAACTTGAGAGTGGGTTACTTGAGATTATTGTTACAGTAGATATTTTTAATGAGGGTATTGATATTCCATGTGTTAATCAGGTTATCCTTCTAAGGCCTACTCAAAGCGCTATAGTTTATATACAGCAATTAGGGCGTGGACTGCGTAAGTATAAGTCTAAAGACTTTGTTGTGATTTTGGACTTTATCGCAAATTATAACAACAATTTTCTCATTCCTGTGGCATTAAGTGGAGATAATAGTTATGACAAGGACGAGCTTAAAAAGTTTGTAGTCTCACCATATAATTATTTAGCTGGTGAAAGCACAATTACCTTTAGTAATATTGCTAAGGAAATAATCTATAAAAATATTCAAAGGACAAACTTCTCGCAACTAAAAAATATAAAAAAAGATTATGTTCAGTTAAAGAAAGAACTAGGTAGAATTCCTAGATTAGTAGACTTTCAGGAATATAACTTTATCTCACCAGAGGTTATTCTATCGACTAAAGATACTTATTATGATATTTTGTTGGCTTTTAAAGAAAGTGTAGTGAGTTTAAATCAACGACACTACAATATTATAAAGTTTATTTCTAGAGAGTTTACCCCAGCAAAAAGGCTTTATGAAATTTTAATTTTAGAGGAGCTTTTGAAATCGAAAACTATGAGTAAGGCTTATTTAGAGAAAGTGTTACGTAATAGTTTAGGTGATTTTGATATTATAAGTTTTGCAAATGCACTAGAGCATTTGTCTCTAAAAATATTTACAGTAAATGCCGGTAGAGCAGATTATGAGCCTCTAATATCTGTGGATGAACAAGAGATTAGGCTACTGATATCAGATGCTATCGATGAAAGCAGATTCTTGTATGAGCAAATTAAGGATCTAATAGAGTATAACAAGTTAGTTTATTTTCAGAAATATAATCTAAATAAGTCTCATGGATTATCGTTATATGCAAAATACTCTAAAAAAGAAATTGCCTATCTATTTAATCAAGATTATGCCAATGGAGGAGTTAATCTTGCTGGATATAGATCTTTTGAAGATAAAGTACTACTGTTTATGACATTTGATGAGAATAAAAAATTTGATATATATGATAATAAGTTTCTCTCAAAACAGGCCTTTTCATATTACTCAAAAAAAAGTAAGACTCTTGGTGATCGTTTAGAAAATGCTCTTAGCCAAAATCGATATAAAAGCTATGTTTTTGCACGAGTAAATAAAGATAATAGTTATATTTATCTTGGTATAGTTGCTAAGTGTCTAGTTGCTAAAGAAATAATTGCTGAAAAAAAGTTTGTTGAGTATATCTTTGAGTTAGAGAAGCCTCTAACAAATGAGATTTGGCATTATTTTAAAGCTGTTTATAAAACCAAGATTTGATGCGTAATTAAATGATTTTTTATTTTTGTTTGTTATAATGGAAATTGAAGGAAGAACAAATTTGGAGAATCCTAATGGCATACAAAAAAGTTTTATTAGCTGTGAATGTTTATGAAAATGCAGACATCGTTATTAACTCTGCAGTAGACTTCGCTAAAAAGAATAATACAGAAGTTTTAAAGGTTGTTACAGTTATTGATTGTGTAGCTCCATTTGCACCATCTATAGTTGATTTTCAACACTCTATAGAGCAAGAAGCAAAAGAAGCTTTAGATAAGCTTGTAGCTAAGATTTCAGGTATCAAGGTTGAGCATGAAGTACTTGTTGGTAACCCTGCAGTTGAAATCGTTGATTATGCTGAAGAGAGCAGTTGCGATGTGATAGTTTTAGGTTCTCATGCAACTCATGGTATAAATTTACTTCTAGGTTCAGTAGCGAATGCTGTTCTACATAAAGCAAAATGTGATGTGTTAACGGTGAGAGTTAGTGAGAATGAAAAAAAAGCAAGTAAAGCGCATAACTATCAAAGGCTTCTTGTACCTACTGATCTTGAAAATGACTCATGTTCCGTTGTTGAAAAGGCAAAAGATGTTGCAAAGCTGTATGGTTCAAAAATTGATACTGCGTTTGTTATACCAAATGATAGTATTTCTTTAATGACATATGAAACAGAGAAGGTTGAGCATGCAATAGAGAAGTTTGCAGATAAAAATGGTATCACTGGAGAGAAGTCTGTGATGATTGGTGGTATCGCTAACAGTTTATTAGAAAAAGCAGCTGAAAATAAAAATGATTTGATAGTTGTGGGAAGTCACAGAAGAAGTGCTATTGGTAGATTTTTCTTAGGCTCTACAGCAAATAGTATCTTACATGAAGCTAATGTTGATGTCTTGGTTGTAAGACTTAAGTAATTACCGTTTTTCTCTTTTTTCATAATAATTAAATTCTAAAAAAACTCATAAAAAGACTCAAAAAAGTGTATTTCTTTTGAAAAATATATTTAAATAAAAGAATCGGACAAAAAAATAAATACTTTTTATGAAAAAATTATTAGTACTTTTAGCAAGCTCAGCAGAGTGGTATGAGTTTACTGTATATTCATTCTGTGCAGGATATATTGGTGCAGCATTTTTCCCAGGTGATCATTTTATAAAATTTTTAGCTGCCTTTGGGGCATTTGCTGCAGGATTTTTAGCGAGACCTCTTGGTGGAATAATATTTGGCTATATTGGGGACAAAAAAAGTCGCTCTACAGCTTTAGCACTAGCAGCATTTTTTATGGGGGTGCCTACTGTTGGGATGGCATTATTACCGTCGTATGCAACTATAGGTGTTTTTGCTCCCTTACTTTTAGTTGCATTTAGAATTTTACAAGGTATAGCTATAGGTGGTCAATATAGCGGTTCAGTTGTTATTCTTGTCGAAGCTGAATCAACTCTATTTGGTAAAGCTAAAGCTGGTGTAAATGTTATTACTAGTGCCTTTGGTGGGATATTGTTAGCTATTGTAACTTTCCAAGTTATTAGGTACTTAATTCCAGATGAGACTATGGCAAATGGTGGCTGGAGAATACTTTTTGGTATAGCAATTATACTGGTTGTACTGTCATTCTTTATCAAGCATAGTGGTGATGAAAAAGAACCTGAAAAATCAAATGTGAGCTTAACAAAAGTAATACTCAAAAATTATAAAAGCTTAATATATATGATTTTATTATGCTTTCCTGGTGCAGTTGTTGCTTATTTCCAGATTACAATTTTACCTAATATAATTAAGAAGATTTTGGGTCAAGCAGACGTTAATGTCGCTGTATTGACAACTATTAGTATTATTATGTTTATTATTACATGTAATATTGCTGCAAGACTTACTAAGTACTTTAAAATAAAAACGATTACTGCATTTGGTCTTGTTTTGATGCTTATATTGTCATTACCAATGTATGCGCTATATAAGGCTAATAGTGACTTATTGATAGTCTTCTTTGTGACTATGGGAGCAATATTTGGAATATTCTATGGCAATATTATGGTGTTGTTTACAGAATGTTTGCCTAGAGAGATTCGTTATACTGGATTTGCTTTAGCTTATAATATTGGTTTTGGTGTGTTTGGTGGTTTATTGCCATTCTTATGTTTCTTCTTAGCTTACTCTATATCTGATTATATGGCTGTGGGCATGATTTGTATAAGTGCGCTTGTTGGTTTGATAACGCTATATAAATTCGAGCCAGAAAACCTTAAAAAGTCTATAATAAACGATAACTAGTACTCAAAGAGTTTTTTTAAGGTAGTTGCTAATGAGTTATTATTTTTTGAGTGAAAACTGCTTTATTTACAAAATCAGTAATAAATTATCTTTAGATGATAATCTCAAAATTTTAAATATCTATAAGTCTTTTGTTAGAAATAGAGCATTTTGTCAAAAGTTTGGTATCTATGATATTGTTCCATCTTATAATTCAATAGCGTTTCATTTTGATTATAAAGATCTTGATTGTTTGCAGGAAGCTATTCTAGCCAAAACTGAATCTATAGATTTTAGTGCCATTATTGATTCAAAAACACATTATATAGAGGTTGACTATAGTGGTGAGGATTTACCCAAAATATCTGAGATTTTAGGAATAGAAATATCTGAGATTATAAAAAGACATACTCAAGTTGAATACCATATTGCGATGTTAGGTTTTAAGCCATATTTCCCATACCTACTTGGTTTAGACAAAAGTTTAAGTGCACCTCGCTTAGCAACACCACGAAATAGAATACCTGCTGGATCTGTTGCAATTGGAGGTTCTCAAACAACTATTTTTCCTGAGCAATCGCCGAGTGGTTGGAATATTATAGGAGTATCTAATTTTAGAGATTTCTCTAACTTTAGTGCTGGTGATAAGATAATTTTTAGGGAGAAGTGATGCTTTTGATAAACTGTGATTTAGGAGAGAGGGGTGTTGCTCATCCTATTGATGATAAGTTAGTTGAATATATAGATATTGCTAATATTGCTTGTGGTGGTCATGCAGGTAATAAAGAAAGTGTTGATTACTATGTGAGTCTATGTCGAGATCACAATGTCAAAATTACAGCACATATTTCCTACCCAGATAAAGAAAACTTTGGTAGAAAAGTTATAGACATTGATTATGATACTTTATGTTCATCTTTTGATGAGCAGTTTGTACTTTTTGATAAAGATATCAAGGCTGTTAAACCTCATGGAGCCTTATATAATGAGCTAAATGTTAATCAAGAGCTAGCAAAGGTTTTTATAGACTGGTGTATTGAAAACGATATTCAAGAGTTGGTTGTTAGCCCTTTTGGTATAGTTGCTGAGTATGCCAAAGAAAATGGTATAAAAATAGTTAAAGAGAGTTTTGCAGAGAGAGGCTACATGCTTGATAGTGTTAATAACCCTATGCTAATACCACGAGGCCAACCAAATGCTGAAATACATAATGTAATGGAGGCAGTTGAGCAATATAATCAGCTTAAACAAGGATTTATTAAGATAGATGATCAAGATATCTTATTTGAGTCACAAACTGTATGTATACATTCAGATAGTGAGATAGCTTTAGAGTTAGCGCAGCAGATGTACGATATTAGAGGCTAAAATTATGGAGAATATCTTTTCGACTAAAGGAGGGTTACTTTTTCCAATTTCATTGCGGGAATATGGTAAGCAAGATAAAGGAGTATCTCCTAAAGGGGCTCAAGATCAATTAAGCTTTATGACAGCTTATAATATTTTTAATCAGCCTGTAGATTTTCAAGCTATTGAAATGATTTATCCCAGCGAGATTGTAGCTACTGATGATATATTGGTTTATTTATGTGGGGCTAGCTATCCAAATACTTTTATTGATGAAAGTATCTGTGCAAACTATAATCAAGTTTTTGAGCTTAATAGAGGTCAAAAATTAGAGTTTAAAGGTTCAAAAAAAGGCTTTCGCACAATAGTTTTTGCTATAAAAAAACAATCACAAACTATCGGATTGGTTGGCAAACAGAGATCGTTAGAATTAGAAGACTATATAAGTCAAAACTATCGTCATAGCTTCATAAGAGTAATCAAGGGACCTGAGTATGATATTTTAAAAGATTGTGCTTTTTTTGAGAGTAGTTGGACTATTTCAACAAACTCAAGTCAGATGGGGTTACCTTTAGATGGAGTTTCTCTTGATACACAAAAAATTGAAATGATATCCCAGCCTGTAACAGATGGTACAATACAGCTAGCCCCAAGTGGTCCGATAGTATTGTTACGACATCGACAAACGGTAGGAGGATATCCTCGGATTGCAAATGTTATAGAAGCAGATATTAATAAATTATCACAGTATGCTCCTGGATCTAAGGTAAGGTTTAAGTTGGTTAGTTTAGAAGAGGCTTGTGAAGTAAATAATATTCTCAAAGGCCTTATTAGTAGGGTATAAACTGATATAGTAACCTTTAAAGATTCCATATTCAAGTATATTATTCTTAGAGAAGTCAAAATATATAAGGTATTGTGCTCGTGATAAAAAAAATATTCCCGAAGCAAATAGGTGTTTATAAAGCGACAGTTATATTAAGTCTTCTGTTTGGCTATGTATATAATATCCCACTTATTATAAAATTTTTCCAAGATGTTGCTCAAGATAGTACATTTAGTTTATGGTTTGTGATTAGCTGTTTTGCAGTTTGTTTCTTAGCTTTTTTTCTGATTTTTAATCTGATTAATTTTCGTTATATATTTAAGCCATTAATGATTGTTTTGATTGCAATTGGAGCAATTGTTTTTTACTCGGAGATGTTTTTAGGAATTACTTTTACCTATGGTGTGGTAGAGAGTATTTTTGATACAAATACACATGAGGCACTATCCTATTTATCTATTGGGAGTGTCGCTAGTTTTATATTTTTTGGTGTTTTACCAATTGTTATACTTCTCAGAGTTAAAATAGTATACCCAAAATTTAGTAAAAGCGCTTTGATTAGAATCGCTAATATCATAGGGACCCTAATATTAGTTATAATGATTTTAATTACAAATGTAAAAACTATTTTCCCATTCTTTAGAAATCATAATGAATTAGGAGATTATCCTAATCCAATAATTTACGTAGGTATCACTTCAGCAATTATTGCAGAGAAGTTTATTCCACCTTTACCGTACCAGCCAATTGGTGATGGTGCAAAAGAAGTTAGAAATACTGATAAGCCGAATCTAATGGTTTTTGTCTTAGGCGAGACAGCGAGAATGCAGAATTATCAGTATAATGGATATAATAGAGACACAAATCCTTATACTAAAAATCTTGGAGTTATTGCGTTACAAGATGTAGCATCATGTGGTACTTATACAGCATTGTCAGTACCTTGTATGCTATCTAATATGCCAAGAGTTGACTACAATGCAAGGCAAGCTGCTGCTAGAGATAATGTCTTAGATATTATGAAAAAAGCAGGTTTAGATGTCACTTGGTATAATAATAATGGTTATGATTGTAGATATACTGGGGTATGTAAGCGAATAGAAAATATCTATATCAATACTAGTGATTGTAAGGGTAATAGTGCAGGTGGATTCTGTCATGACTCAGTGTTACTAAAAGAGCTAAAAGAGAATCTTGCAAAAAATGATGATGGTAAAAGTAAGGTAATTGTTTTACATCTAGTTGGAAGTCATGGACCAACTTATTATCAGCGTTATCCTGCAGAGTTCAAGAAGTTTACTCCGACATGTGACCAGGGTGATATAAATGCCTGTAGCAGAGAAAAACTAGTAAATACTTATGACAATACTATACGTTATACTGACTATATATTATCAAAAGTTATTGATACTTTAGATAGCAAAGAAGTAACTACTAAATATGATAGTGCAATGGTCTACATATCTGATCATGGAGAGTCTTTAGGAGAGGACGGCTTATATCTTCATGCTGCACCTTATGGTATAGCTCCATTATATCAAAAAAGAGTGCCGTGGATTATGTGGTTCTCTAAAGATTTTTTAAAAGATAATAAGCTTAATAAAGCTTGTTTAGTTAAAGAAGCTAAGAGGGAAGACACTTTCTCTCAAGACAATGTTTTTGACTCATTCTTAGGACTTATGAATATCAAGACAGCTGCATATAGTCCAAAACTAGATATTTTTGCAAATTGTCGAAACGCGGGTAGATTAGATGTTAAATAAGCCTAAATATACGCTTTTTAAAAATACTTCATATGCACTAAATGGCTTAGTAGATATTTTTAAAAATGAAAAATCTTTTCGTCTGCAGTTACTTCTTTTTGTGATTTTGACAATAGCTATTTGGGTACTACCTTTTAGTATAGTCTCAAAGTTTGTTTTACAGATTGTATCAATGTTGCCAATTTATGCAGAGATTATAAATAGTGCTATTGAAAGGGTAGTTGATTTAGTGACAACTGACTATCATATATTAGCAAAGCAGGCTAAAGATGCAGGTTCAGCTTTGGTTTTTGTATCTTTTGTAATAGAGCTAATTGTTTGGATTATGGTTATTTATCTGAATCTATGTTATTGAAGTTGTATAAATGCTCAGAAGTGAAGTGTTTATATTTTTGAATTTTTATTATATAATATTAGCCTTTTTATAAAAAAGCTTGGTTTTTAGAATCAAGGGATCAATATTTTATTTTAGAGTTGTTGCAAAAGCAATGCTTATTTAGATATATTTTTTAAAGTGATTTCTTATTGCTATTCTTTGTTTTTTTATTGTAGACTTTGTGATGTTAAAATAGATGTTGAAACATTGTAGTTAGGGAGATCACATAAATGCTACGTAAACTGGTTAAAACTTTAATACCAAGTCAGGATAAAATTTTTTTTGATTTAATGATAGAAGCAACTGAGTCGGTAGAAGATTCGGCTAGAATTCTTGACAAACTTGTTAAAGAGGAAGATAACCTAACGATATCTGAGCTATCAGAAGAGCTGAGATTAACAAGAACTGTAACAGTTGAAGTAGCTAATAAAATGGATCATGAGTTAGCTCGCTATTTTGTAACCCCTGTTGATAGAGTAGAGTTACATAACATTACTACTTTACTTCTAAAGTTAAATAGAAGAATTGTTAAAATCCACAGATATATGCAGATACTGATGGAAGAAGAGCGTGGTAATGTAAATATATATCTAGCAACTAGTGTCGAGACTTTACGTAAAATGACAAAAGTACTTGATGATATGATGAAAGCTTTTGTCAAAGGAGATAATAAAGAACTTAAAAACTTCTATATTAGAATTACAGCGTTAGATGAGAATGTACTTGAAGAACTAGGTCATGCGCTTAAGAAATTCTCTCACTATGATGAGGGGGATGTAATATTTATCATGAAAGTTAAAGATATTTATAAGGCTATAGAGAGTGCTATCTCTACGTGTACATCCGTAGCAGAATCAATTATGAGATTGTATGTAAAAGAAGTTTAACGAACAAGGTAAATAAAGATGATTACATCAGTGCTTATAGCCATCATTGTAGTAGCGTTGTTTTTTGAGTTTACAAATGGTTTCCACGATGCTGCAAATGTAGTTGCAACACCTATCGCAACCAGATCTCTAACACCATATCAAGCTATTGGTCTGGCAGCATTTTTTAACTTTTTGGGTGCTTTCTTTGGAACAGCTGTTGCTGCAACAATATCAAAAGGCTTAGTAGATACAAGTGTTGTTACCGATATTGTTCTAATATCTGCTTTATTAGGAGCTATTAGCTGGAACTTTTTTACTTGGAGTTTTGGTATACCGTCGAGCTCATCACATGCTCTGATCGGATCATTAGTTGGTGCTGTGATTATTAGTTCTAGTTACCAAGATGTTAACTATGTGACAGTAATTCATAAGGTCATTATACCAATGATAAGCTCACCTATTATGGCATTCTTCTTAGCACTTATAATATGTATTATTCTGCTTAATATTTTTATGAGGTTCTTTATGGTTAGAACTACAAATAAATACATAAGAGAAATGCAGGTGTTATCTACCAGCTTATTGTCTTTTTCTCACGGCTCTAATGATGCTCAAAAAACAATGTCAATAATAACACTTGCGCTACTAAGTGCAGGAGTTGTGCAAACTACTCAGGTTCCTAATTGGGTTATCGTTTTATGTGGTGTTGCAATGGGGCTAGGGACATTATCAGGAGGTAAAAAGATAATTAAAACTTTAAGTGCAAAGCTATCAAAACTAGAGCCGGTAAATGCTGTTTCTGCAGAATTAAGTTCAGGTATATTGGTTTTAGGAGCTTCACACATAGGTTTGCCAGTTAGTACTACTCAAGTCGCATCGGGTTCTATTATGGGGGCAGGTTATGCCGATTCTGGTGTAAACTGGAAAGTTGTTAAGAAAATGGTAACAGCATGGGTTTTGACAATTCCAGCGTGTATCATTGTTACTAGTGTTATATATACTATTCTTTTTAAAATTTTTGGTACTTTCTAAAAGTTAATTACTATAAATCTCTTTTTTTAATAAATAAAAAGCCTATAATTCAAAGCAATTAAATTTACTACCTAATACTTAAATGCAAACAAAGATCAATAAGTTTATGGTTTATCTTCATTGGGCCACGGTTATCTTGATATTTCTAGCTTTTATATCAATAGAGTTTAGAAGTATATTTGGTAAATATTCTCTATTTCATGATGTAATGAAAACATCTCATTTATATATTGGTTTTTTGATTCTGTTTATTACTATTCTAAGGTTGGCTATAAGAAAGTTTGTAAGTTTTCCATTTATGGGACGACGTCTTGAATATAATAGATTTAGAACTATAGTAGCTAATTTGGTACATATATTTTTATATTTTTGGTTAATTACTATGCCAATATTAGGTTGGTGCTTGATAAGTGCAAAAGGAACCTATGTTATTCCTTTTGGTTTGCCAGCTATTACAGATGTGCTCTCAAGAGCTAGTGTCGTCAGACTTAAAGAAATCCATGAAGTTTTTGCATATGTTGGGCTAGCTGTAATATTTATACATGCAATAGTAGCAATTACTGAGTATTATATCATTCGTAGTAGAAGAGCTTAAAAGCTACTGATATTGGACTTGTATTTTTTTGATACCTTCTCTAACAATTTTTAGAAGCTCGTCTTTATATTTAGAGTGCTTGTATATAAGTATTAAGTGAGACTCTAATGGAAAATCTATTTCAAAGCCTTCTATTTTGACAACATCCTCACACTCCTTGAGGACAGCATCATAATAAAATTTTGGCATAAATCCTATAGTATTTTCACTCATCAATAAGTTAGCTTTTTGAATCTCGTTATCAACCGTAAATTTAATTTTATCAAGATTAAATTTGTAGCTTTTATTATCGTGTTTAAACTCATTTGTGCCTTGAGAAAAGTCATATCTATTAAATACTAGAGGAGCTTCAAGAACTTTTTCAGGTTTGTTATGTAGATCTTTTACAAACTCTTTGTTTCCGTATAAGTGTGCAGGAAGCTTAACGGCATCTACAGATGTACAAACTATCCAATCATCTAAATCAAGAAACTCAAGATGCTTGTTAAATATTTGTATGACATTGTATGAATCAAACTGGAACTGGCTGCCATTAATATTATCTACTTGGTAACTATCTAGTGCAAAATTAAATGCTTCGTTATTAATCTGTTGTATCTGTGGTAATGCTAAATCAATAATGATTTTGATAAATAGGGGAGTACCAAGTACTTTTATAGATTGACGCTGTCTAAAGCCACTTTGTTTTACATTTTGGATAGTATTTTCCAGATCTGTCACAATTTTATTGCAAGAGTGAAAATATTTCATGCCATCACTAGTTGGAGATATACGATTTTGTACATTTCTAATAAGTTTTAGATCTAGGTATTTTTCTAGTACATCTATCTTATTTTTTATAGTATTCAGTTCTACAGAGTAGCACTTTTTAACTGAGCTATAAGACCCTAACTCCACTAACTTTAGAAAGTAGCGTGTAGCTTCAATAATATCTTTGTTAATACCACTCATCTTATTAGAAAAACTTGTCAATCCTACTATTTATAATATCATTATGAGAAGTATTACAAAAGCACTAAAAGAATGTAACAAAACTATCTATAGACTCTCTTTCGGTACGATAGTTATTTACAGCAGCGTTAGTATCTTCATAACCAATTGCTATACCACATAGCAAAGTATAGTCGTCAAATCCTTGTAGCTCTTTTTTGACTATATCTGGATAATGTCCTAGAGAGGCTTGAGGACATGTTGCAAGTCCTAAGTCTAGAGCAGCTAGCATTATTGATTGGATAAGCATACCACAGTCCATATAGCCACTAATTCCTGTATTGGGGTGCTTAAATATGAATATGGCTGAAGGTGAATTAAACGATAAATAGTTTTTTTTCCATTGCTCAATACGTCTTTCTTTATCTTCTCTCGCTATATTTAACGCATTATATAAGTCATGACCACACTTAACAGCACGTTCTTTAAGTTCTCCATCTAATGGAATATCGCTATCATAATCATACTCCATTCTTGGAAGTTCGCGGTTATCACATGCAGATAGTATCTTACTCATCAAGGCCATCTTCTTTTCACCGCTTACTATAGCAATTTTCCATGGTTGAGTGTTTTTGCTAGAAGGTGTCCACCTTGTGGTATCAAAAAGATTTTCTAGTATTTTCTTGTCTATAGGCTTGTCAAGAAACTCTCTAACGCACTTACGATTTTTTATAGCTTCAGATATTTGCATAAGTTTTACCTATTAATTGTTATATCTATAATTTAGACCATAAGCTTTGATGATACTTTATTTTTTAATACCTAAAAAGTCAAATGTTGTTAGGCAGGATACTATTGTAAACACTTGACAAAAGAAATTATTATTTGATATATTCATTGGTTCCCTATTTTCAAATCTGAAAAAGGCAATGAATGTATATAAAAAGGAGGGTAAGTATGAAGTTAGCGCGAGTATTTACAAAAAAAGTTTCTCTAGCGAAAACTCTTAGCTCGAAACCACAAGGTTTTCAAGCTAGTACAAAGAATGCTGAAGAAAAGAAAATTAAAAAATGATTTTTACTATCAAAGCTATATAATAGTTTCTAAACACTAGAAAAGGAGATAAGAGAGTGTTTACTAAAAAAATGGCTTTCACTTATTTTATTACAGTTATATTGATTTTTAATTCTGGCTGGATTGATAGTATAGTCTTATATAATTCTTTTGGTGCCAGTGTGGCAGTTATGTCGGGTAACTTGAGGATTTTAGGGCATAGTATTGCTGGTGGTGACTGGGTATTTATGTATAAAGTAGCTGTGCTTGTTTTTGGCTTTGTTGTAGGTGCTGCTGTTAATGGGGTCATTATGAAAACAGATGCCTATGTTATCTCTGAAGATCATACTAAGACACTAGTCCTACAAAGTGCTGTAATGCTTACAGGTACTTTATTGATAGATATTTTTAGTAATCATCGTGTTATTGATGATTTATTTTTAGCTATGGCAATGGGTATGCAAAATAGTTTTACTACACTATTTTTTGGAGGTTTTGCCCGAACAACTCATATGACGGGTACAACTACTGATCTGGGAATAGAAATTGGTAGAGCCTTACGAGGCAAAACAGATAATTTATGGAAAATACCATTTTTTGCTGTATGTATGACAATGTTTGTCGTTGGTAATGCTGTAGGTGTGATTTGGGTTGAGATTACAGGAGATTACTTCACCCTGATGTTATTCCCATCAGTCATATTACCAATTTTTGTTGGTATCGTGATTCTACTAACCTATAATATGAAGGTTAAAAATCATAGTCTCTAGTTTAAAGTTGGTAGTAAGCCAAAAGAGTTTAGAATCTGGAGAGCAATAATAATAATTGCAATAACCACAATTAGCATAGTTATTAGAGAAGAGCTAGTTAGAGCTTTTTGTTTACGGTAGTTTATAACCCATAGCATTATAACAGGTAAAGCAACCTGAAGTATCGCTACAAAAATACTTGCATAGCCAAGAGCTGTTTTAAAGCCATCTGGGTAGGCAATCGCATAAATATAAGCCGGTAAGAATGTTATTACAAAAGCAAGCGTTTTATGTTTGTGTAAGTTCTTAGCTATTTTATAAGTATTCCTATTAAAATCAAAAAGCCCTAGTGCAACACCAAGAAAAGATGTTGCTAAGGCAAAGAAGCCAAATAGAAAAGATATTGTCGAGATATATCCAGAGCTAGTACTGAAGTGATCAATAATAACTGATGTGATTTCACCAGATTGCTTACCTAAGATACCAGTGGGCGTTGCAACTGGAAGTGAACCAAGAGTTGCAAAAATCCACAATATATAAACAATCAGCGGTATTGTGCTACCAATTACAATAGCTTGGCGTAGAGATCTTCTATTCGATCCCACATAGGTTCTTAATGTGGGGATTATATGATGAAATCCAAATGAGGTTAGAAGTATGGGAAATGCTGCCCAAATAAAATTAGGATTCTTGATTTGATAATTTAGATGATCAGTAGAAATGTGTGGAATAAGAACAACAACTAGTAGTAGAAATGCTAAAAGTTTGCCTGTAAACATAATTTTGTTAACATGATCAACTAGCCTTGTACTGATATATATAAAAACTCCTAGTATCAGTATAAAAATAATGCCTGTGAGTTTTTCTGAGATATTAAAACCAAGACTTCCTAGTGTTGTTGAAATTAAGTATCCACCACCGACAGTATATGCGGCTACTAAAGAGTAGAGTAAAAGAACATAACAAATCCAAACTATACCGACACCAACAGGACCTAAGGTCTGTTTTGTCATTTCTACAAAATTAGCGCCATCTTCCATTTTTAGGTTAACTTCTGCTAATATCAGAGCTGTAAATGTCATCAAAGCCCATATACTGATAATTAAAATAGAACCTATAAAAAAGCCACAGCTCGCTACAGTTGCAGGAATTGCTAACATCCCAGCACCAATACATGTGCCAGATATAATCATTGCTGCGCCAAATTTTCTTGATAAAAACATATTAGATTGTATAAAAAACTGGAATTTTAAATCCCAACTCTACCATTTAAAGCTTATAATATATTTATTATAGCCGATAAGATTGTTATTTCTACAAAATGGATAGTATGAAGGATAAAATTAGGCAAGCTTTGGTTGAGCTTGATATTCTAGCAACAGAAGAGCAGGTTGAACAATGGCTAGAGTATTTAAAACTTCTTGAGAAATGGAATAAAGTTTATAATATGACTGCTATTAAGAAGATTGATGATATGCTAGTCAAGCACTTATTTGATAGTCTCGCTGTAGCTAAGTATATCAAAGGTAGCTCAACTGTCGATGTTGGTACTGGGGGAGGTTTGCCAGGAGTGGTTTTGGCGATACTATATCCGCAACATCAGTTTGCTCTGGTTGATAGTGTTGGCAAAAAAATCATGTTTCTCAAAAATGTTAAAAAAAGCTTGAGCTTGGATAATATTAATCCATTAAATATACGCATTGAAAACTTAGATGGTAGCTTTGATAATATTATCTCGCGTGCATTTAGCTCAGTTGATACATTTTATGAATTATGTAAGCATTTCTTAACTAAAGATAATCAAATGCTAGCCATGAAAGGTCCAGATCTTGAGGAGCAGAACTTAGTATCTTTGCCGCTGGATATTGAAAAGCATAGCATAAAAGTTCCTTTCTTGAATGCTCAGAGAAACCTTATTGTAATGAGAAAAAAATAATGATTGATAAAGAATTTATTCAAAGCTCATATAGTAGTATCATCAAAAATATAGACTCAAAGGCTAGGCTATTAGCTGTCAGTAAGTATCAGTCTATCGACAAAATAGAATATTTAGCAAGTCTTGGGCAATTAGATTTTGGTGAGAATTATTTTCAAGAATTAGAGCAGAAAGCTCAGCAATTACCAAATCTAAAATGGCACTTTATTGGTTCACTGCAATCACGTAAGATAAAGCATATTGTTAAGTATGCTGATTCAATTCAAAGTGTAGAGAAAATAGAGCATCTTGAGAAAATAAGTAAAGCTGCTATTAATGAAAATAAGCATATAGATGTTTTCTTACAAATAAATATAGATGATGATGTCAGTAAATCTGGTTTTAAATCAATTCAGTTAGATGATGTTATTGAAGCTATAGTTAAAGCGAAAAAATTCAGTAATCTAAAGGTGGTTGGACTAATGTGTATACCTGCAAAATCAGACTCTCCAGAAAAGAGCTTTGCAAAAATGAAGGTATTTTTTGACACTATTAATGCTAGTTTGGCTAATGAGTTAAAATTATCGAGACTGTCAATGGGAATGAGCGCTGATTATAAATTAGCTATACAGTATGGCAGTACAGATGTTAGGATAGGAAGTAGCCTTTTTGGTATTAGAGAAGCCTAGTTTATTATTTTCTTTATATATTTAGAAAGTAGTCTTTTATATATCTCATTAATTATTAAAACTATAAATACAGCTACAAATGTTTCAAAGGCTCTGTCTAGTGCTATTGTGTATGGGGTTGCTGACGATAAGGTGATTATATCCCAACTAATAATCATGCATGAAATAAAAAGAGCCAATAGTAGATAATATGATATAGAACAGTTAACTAAGAAAAAAAGAACCAGAAGTAGAGCTATTTGTAAATAGTAATGATTTTTTAATGGAATCATTACTATCGCGATTATGAGAGGGCCTAGTATATTGGCAAAACCTCTTTTAAGTGCAGTTATCTTTACTTTTTCATAAGAGTAGCCAAGAACTAAAACTATAGTCATCATAATCCACCATGGATTAGTATTTGGTAGGTATATGGTCATAAATTTCGTTACCAAGTATCCTATAGCAAGTGACGCAAGAGCAATAATCATCACATGATGATACTTATCTTGAATCCTCTCGCGGTTAGAGTATGGCTGATCTCTATATAGCAGTATATTTATCAAAGCATAATAGAATACAAGTAATACAATTACTACTATTACACAAATTAGAGTTATACCTATACTTACATGGCTATATCCGAAAGCACTTGAAACATATCCAATAAAACAAAACTTCGTAAGTATCTCTGGCATTATTCTAAACTTTGTTGGTAGATAAAAAGTCAAGCCGCCCATTATGAGTGTACAAAAAGGTACAACTATAGGTAATTGTGATACAACAGTTCCAATAATCATAGCTGCACTTATAGATATAATAGCGATAACAATATATAGATAACTTTTTCTATATACTCCATGGATTGAAGCTGCACATAAGGCTGTAATACCTACTAGACTATTAACAAAAACTTTAGGTAGAAGAAGATAGCTTATGAGATCGACTAGTCCTAATAATATAGTTAATAAAAAAGACTCTATAATTATTTTTTCACGCACTATTAGCTTTAATGTTGCTTGTGATTTCATTGTTGTTATCTCATTAGAAAAGTATTATAAGGATAATTGATATAATAAAAAAGACTGTTGATTTAATCTTTCATTAAACTTATGAACTTTTGTAAAATATAGATATCGTAGATATTTATATTTTTAGTAGTTATGGATTTTTTCTTTTTAGGTTTAGAAGAATCATTAGGTAATGA